>CANKWX010000094.1 GCA_947487165.1 Burkholderiales bacterium | reverse complement strand
TGACCAGGCAGTTGGTGCGTTTGATGCTGCCGGTCAGTTTGCGAAGGGCCTGCGACATGAGGCGCGCTTGCAGACCAGGCAGGGAATCGCCCATTTCGCCTTCGATTTCGGCCTTGGGCGTGAGCGCCGCCACCGAGTCGATGACGATCATGTCGACCGAGCCCGAACGCACCAGTGCATCGGTGATTTCGAGTGCCTGTTCGCCGGTATCGGGCTGGGAGATGAGAAGGTCTTCGAGCTTGACACCCAGCTTTGAGGCGTATTGCACATCAAGGGCATGCTCAGCATCGATGAAGGCGCAGGTGCCGCCCAGCTTTTGCATCTCGGCGATGACCTGGAGCGTGAGGGTGGTCTTGCCGGAAGACTCCGGGCCGTAGATCTCGACCACACGACCGCGGGGAAGACCGCCGATGCCCAGGGCGATATCAAGACCGAGCGAGCCGGTGGAGACCACCGGGATATCAACCGCCACCTCAGCATCGGACAGTTTCATGACCGAGCCCTTGCCGAACTGCTTTTCGATCTGTGAGAGCGCGGCGGCCAGCGCCTTGGCTTTTTCGACCTTGGATTTGGAATCGTCCATGAAATGTCCTGTGGGGGGGTCGATGACTGACCGGGTCTGGATGGGGATCCGCGTCAGCGTCATCGACTGGGTTGAGTGAAATCGATCAAAAAGTATCGCACGGAACTACTGTATAAACAATCAGTCTTTTGGCCTAGACTGTTCGGCCAGGGCATGACTCCCATCCGGGCTTTGGTCAGGCCGCCGAAGGCCGATCGGCGAGCTCTGCGGCAAGCCGGCGCGACGCTTCGCGCAGCACATGAATGGCCGACTGACGCCGCACCGCCCCTCGGTCGCCGTCGAAACGCAGCGTCTGGGCCCAGACCAGCGGCGCGTCCGGGGACAGTGCCGAGGACTGGATCGCCCATCCGAAACAGACCGTACCGACCGGCTTGCCGGGTGTCGCACCGCTCGGGCCGGCAATGCCGGTGACCGCCATGGCAAGCTGAGCGCCCGAGTGCCGCAAGGCGCCCGTCGCCATCTCGCGCGCAACCGGCTCACTCACCGCGCCATGGGCTTCGAGGACCGCAAGCGGCACACCAAGGGACTGATGCTTGGCCTGGTTGGTGTAGGTCACGAAACCGCGATCGAACCAGGCCGATGAACCGGCGGTTTCGGTCAGCGCCACCGCCACCAGCCCGCCGGTGCAGGACTCGGCGGTCACTGCCATCAGGCCAAGCGCCTGCAGTTCACGCCCCAGGGCCTGGCCCACGGCATGGAGCGCCGCATCGTCGAAGGGTTTGTCGCGTTCGTTCATCGATAGATCGCCATCCAGATTGCAAACACCAGGACCGTCATGAAGGCCGCCAGGGCGTCATCGAACATCACACCAAACCCGCCCTTGAGCGTGCGGTCGAAGTAGCGGATCGGGGGTGGCTTGATGACGTCGAAGGCCCGAAACACGGCAAAGGCGAGCATCTGCGAGATGAAGCCCGCCGGCACGATCAGCAGGACCGCCCAGAAAGCGACGATCTCGTCCCAGACCATGCCGCTGTGATCGAGCACGCCGAGGTCACGACCGGTGTTGCGGCAGGCCCAGCAACCCAGCGCAAACGATGCGGCAATGAGTGCCCACCAGCCGGCATCCGATAGCCAGGGGTCGAGCACGAGAAAGGCGGCCCATGCCCAGAGCGTGCCGACCGTGCCCGGCGCCACCGGCGACAGGCCGCTGCCAAAGCCCAGCGCAATCCAGTGCGACAGCCGTGGTCGCATGAAGGCGAAGGTGGGGTTCGCCCAGGGACGCTTCATCGCCGACTCGGCCGAGGGCTCAGCCGGCATCGGGCGGGCGCTGCGGCCGTTCGCGTCAGCGGAAGTGGTCAAAGGCGGCTGCATGAAAGTCGATCCGATCGCCGTGGGCATCGAGAAGTTGCACACCGGGCAGGCCTGTTACGGTGCCGATGCGAGTCAGTGTAAGGCCGAGCGTGCGGCTGAGCACCGCCAGATCAGGACGGGCAGAGACCGGCGCGCAAAACAGCAGCTCGTAGTCATCGCCACCGCAGAGCGCGAGCGCGATGCGCTGCGAGTCGGGCAAGTGATCGAGCGCGGTATCGACCGGCACGCGCCGCCAGTCGATGAGCGCACCCAGCGGCGCGGCGCACGCGCTTGCCGATCGGCTCAGCACATGACCGAGATCGCCGACCAGACCATCGGACAGGTCAATGGCGGCGCTTGCAACCGAGCGCAGGGCCAGCCCGAGGGCGACCCGCGGCTGCGGCCGCTCGAGGCGCAAGCGGGCGGCGGCAAGCGCCGCGTGCCCGGAAAAAGGCCGTGCACCGGCGTCTGTCAAAGCAGCCGACGCTTGCGCGTCAGAGTCGGCTCGAGGGTCGATGCAAGGGTTCGCCGCAACACTCGAGTCAGACGACCTGGCGTCGGGGTCATCGACGCCAGGCATCGAGAACGTCTCGGGCTGCAGACGGCAGGCAACCGCCCAGGCGGGCGCGCCCAGCGTGCCCGACACCCACAGGTCATCGCCCGCCCGCGCACCGTCGCGACGCAAGGCGGCATCGGGCGGTACTTCGCCGAACACCGTGATGCACAGGTTGAGCGGACCGCGTGTCGTGTCGCCGCCGATCAGCTCGCAGTCGTGGGCATCGGCAAGCGCAAACAGTCCGCTCGAAAACCCCCTCAGCCAGCGCTCGTCGACCTGCGGCAATGCCATGGCCAGCGTAAAGCCGAGCGGGCGTGCGCCCATCGCGGCCAGGTCAGACAGATTGACCGCGAGCGCCTTGTGGCCGAGTGCGGCCGGATCCACATCGGCAAAAAAATGTCGACCCTCTACCAGCATGTCGGTCGAGATCGCGATCGACTGACCGTCGCCCGGGCGGATCAGGGCGCAGTCGTCGCCGATGCCGAGCAGCGCCCGGCGAGGGCCTGCGGATCGCTCGAAGAAGGCTCGGATCAGTTCGAACTCACCCAGCGCCATCGGCGTTCGGCCCGATGCTCAGCGCGGGCGAATCTCGGTCGGCCGCGCTTTGGCAGCGACCTTGTCGAGCACGCCGTTGACGTACTTGAAACCGTCGGTGCCCCCGAAGGTCTTGGCCAGCTCGACCGCCTCGTTGATGACGACCCGATAGGGAATCTCGAGATGACAGGTCAGCTCGTAGGCGCCCACCAGCAGCGCCGCATGCTCGACCGGCGAGAGCTCGTTGAGCGGCCGGTCGATGAAGGGCGAGATCTGGGCGTGCAGCAGATCGATGTCACGGATCGAGCCATGCAGCAGCTCACAGAAATGATCGCGATCGGCTTTCTCGAAACTCGGCGACGTGGAGGCCAGATGGGCTTCGATCGCGCCGGCATCTTCGGGTGAGACCAGCCACTGGTAGAGCCCCTGGATGGCGAGCTCTCGAGACCGTCTGCGGGCGCTTTTGGGCGGTGTTCGCTCGAAAGACTCCGACCCTGAAGCGCCCTCGACCCGTGGCGCACCTGACCGCTCAGGCCGCTCAGGGCGATTCATGAGGACCGGTCACTCATCGTCGTCATCGTCGGGTGCAAGCGACGCGAGCGAGGCACCGAGATTGGCCATCTCGATGGCGACCCGAGCCGCATCGGCGCCCTTTTCGCGGGTGCGTGCATGGGCCTGCTCGTCGGTGTCGACCGTGAGAATGGCATTGGCGATCGGCATGCCGTACTCGAGCGAGACCTGCATCACGCCCTGCGAACTGCGATCGGAGACGACCTCGAAATGATAGGTTTCGCCGCGCACTACCGCACCGAGCGCGATCAGCGCATCGAACTCGCTGACGGCCGCCAACTGGCGCAAAGCCATCGGAATCTCGAGTGCACCCGGAACCGAGCAGATGAAAACATCTTCTTCGCTCACGCCGAGCCGGGCGAGCTCGGCCAGGCAGGACTCGCGCAGGGCCGCGCAGATCGGTTCGTTGAAACGCGACTGGACGATGCCCACACGCAGGCCTTCGCCGTTGAGTTCTGCATTGAAAACTTCGATATCCACGCTGATGTCCTTTGTGATGCTGCCCGGAGAAAGCTCAGGGCTGCGATTCGAAACCGACGACTTGCAGGTCATAGCCCGCCATACTGGGCATGCGCCGTGGCTGCGAGAGCAGGCGCATCCGACCCACGCCGACTTCGCGCAGGATCTGAGCACCGACCCCGTAGGTGCGCAGATCCATCTTGGCTGCACGCTTGGGGCGCTTGTCAGCCGGCAGGCCGCTGGCAAGATCCTCGAAGCGACGCACCAGCGACGCACCATCCTGAGCGCAGTTGAGCATCACCAGCGCCCCCTTGCCATGGGCCGCGATCGCCTCGAGCGCCCGGTGCACCGACCAGGCATGCACGCCACGCTCGACTTCTAGCAGATCGAGCACCGACAGTGGCTCGTGAACTCGCACCAGCACTTCGTCTTCGGGGCCGAATTCACCGCGAACCATGGCCAGGTGCGGCGAGCCGCTGGGCTTGTCGCGAAACATGATCATGCGAAAGGGCCCGCAGGCGGTCTGCACGATGCGCTCACCGACCCGCTCGATCAGGCTCTCGTTGGCACTGCGATAGTGGATGAGGTCGACGATCGTGCCGATCTTCAGGCCATGCTCGCGTCCGAATTCGATCAGGTCGGGCAGACGGGCCATGGTGCCGTCGTCTTTGAGAATCTCGCAGATCACCGAGGCTGGCGTGAGCCCGGCGAGTTCGGCGAGGTCGCAACCGGCCTCGGTATGGCCGGCGCGCATCAGCACGCCGCCCGGCTTGGCAGTCAGCGGAAAGATGTGCCCGGGCTGAACCAGGTCATCGGGCCTGGCGCCGGGGGCCACCGCCGCCTGCACCGTGCGCGATCGGTCGGCCGCCGAAATGCCGGTGGTCACACCCTCGGCGGCTTCGATCGAGGCGGTGAAGTTGGTGCCGTGCACCGTGCCGTTGGCCTGCACCATCGGCGACAGGTTGAGCTGGCGACAGCGCGCCTCGGTGAGCGTCAGGCAGATCAGACCCCGGCCGAAACGGGCCATGAAGTTGATCGCCTCGGGCGTCACGAAATCGGCCGCAAGCACCAGGTCGCCTTCGTTTTCGCGGTCTTCCTCGTCGACGAGGATCACCATCCGGCCGGCCGCCAGTTCGGCAATGATCTCGCTGGTGGGCGAAATCGCATCGCTGTGGGGTGCCGCAGGCGCTGACGAATGCAGGGGCGAAACGTTTGACGTCGACATGAGAGACCGCGGACTGGGACGGACCGGATTGACCGCTGGACCCTGCTGCACGGGTCAGGTTGCGGGCGAAGTGTTCAAGTGCAAGTGCTCAAGTATACCGGGCCGGGCACGGTTGCCGCCGAAGCCGACCCGTCACGCTGGACGCCGAACGGCCCGTGCCGGAACCTCATGCCGCAGACGCCAGACCCTCGCGAAATCAAGCGTCGGGGCCGATGGTCAAGCGCTCGGGCGGGACGCCAGACTGTGCTGCAGACTCAGCATCCGTTCGACATAGCGGGCAATCAGGTCAATCTCGAGATTGACCCGGGCGCCCGCCTTCAGGTGCTTGAGCGTCGTCGACTGCAGGGTATGCGGGATCAGGTTGATGCTGATCTCGCAGCCGCCATCAGTCAGGTCGTTCACGGTATTGACCGTGAGGCTGGTGCCATTGACGGTGACCGAACCCTTGTAGGCCAGGTACTTCGAGAGCATCGCCGGCAGGCGGATGTCGAGGCGCCATGATTCGCCGACCTGCTCGAAGACCACCACCTCACCCAGGCCATCGACATGACCGCTCACCAGATGCCCGCCCAGCCGGTCGGCCAGGCGCAGCGCCTTTTCAAGGTTGACCTCGCCGGGCGCACCCAGGCCGATGGTCTTGTCGAGGCTCTCGAGCGACACCTCGACGCTGAAACGCTGCCCGTCGAGCGCCACCGCGGTCATGCAGGCCCCCTGGATCGAGATTGAGTCACCAATCACCACATCACTCAGATCGAGCCCTCCGGCATCGACATGAAGGCGCAATCCGGCGCCGTGCCCCAGCGATTCGACCCGCTCGATGCGGCCGATCGCCGCGACAATTCCGGTAAACATCGGAGTAACTCCAGTAAGGGTGTTGAGGCGCGCGCCCTCAAAAACGGGCCAGGACTCGCAAATCGGCGCCGAAACGCTCGACATCGGTAAAACGCAAGGTGCGGCTGTGCGCGAGATCAGGCGGCGCATCGAGCTCGAAACCGGGCAGCCCCTTGCCGATCAGCGAGGGCGCCAGATACATCAGTAATTCGTCGACCATGCCGGCCGCAACCAGCGATCCGTTGAGCTTGTGGCCGGCCTCGACATGGAGCTCATTGATGCCCCGCACGGCCAACTCGGCCATGAGCGCGGCGAGATCGACCTTGCCACGGCCGTTGGCGATCGTCAGCACCTCGCAGCCGCGGTCGAGCAGTTCGCGGACCTTGGCCGGATTGTCGATCGCGCAGGCGATCAGCGTTGGCGCACCCTTGAGCACGGCCGCCTCGAGATCGATTTCGAGACGCGAGTCGACCACCACTTTCATCGGCTGACGGGGCGTCTCGACCAGCCTCACGGTGAGCTGCGGGTTATCGTCGCGAACCGTTCCGATGCCGGTGAGGATCGCGCAGGCGCGGGCCCGCCATGCATGACCGTCACGACGCGCGGCCTCGCCGGTGATCCACTGACTCGTGCCGTCGGGCAAGGCGGTCAGCCCGTCGAGCGAGGTCGCCACCTTCAGGCGCACCCACGGACGATTGCGACTCATCCGCGAAACGAATCCGATATTGAGTTCGCGCGCCTCCTGCCCGAGCAGTCCGCATCGCACCTCGATGCCGGCATCGCGCAGGCGCTTCAGACCTCGGCCATCTACCGAAGGGTTGGGATCCTGCATCGCGACAATCACCCGGCCCACGCGCGCCTCGATCAGCGAATCGACACAGGGCGGCGTGCGGCCAAAATGGCTGCAAGGCTCGAGCGTCACATAGACCGTGGCACCGCGCAGCTGGCCGGCAGCCTCGCCGAGCGCGATCACTTCGGCATGCGGCTCACCGGCACGGTGGTGCCAGCCTTCGCCGACGATCAGTTGCTCCTGGACAATCACGCAGCCGACCCGCGGATTGGGTGTCGTGGTGTAAAGACCCTTGTGCGCCAGCTCGATCGCGCGGGTCATGAACTCATGATCGGCCGGGGTGAACATTGCCTGATTCTATACGCGGCGCAGCGCCTGGCCTGCACTCATTTTCCGGGCTCGACCCGACGCCTTGGCTCGAGTTCCTTGATTGCCTCGGCGAACTCATCGACGTCTTCGAACTTGCGATAGACCGAGGCAAACCGGACATAGCCGATCTTGTCGATCTTTCTGAGCTCGCGCATGACCAGTTCGCCGATCTTTTCGCTCGCCACCTCGCGGGCCGCCAGCGACAGCAGTTCGTCCTCGATGCGAGCGATGACGGCGTCGACCTCCTCGGAGGTCACCGGCCGTTTGCGCAGCGCCAGCGCCAGCGAGGCGCGCAGCTTGCGTCGGTCGTATTCGGCCCGGACACCGTTTTTCTTGACCACCGCCGGCAGTGACAGCTCGACCCGCTCGTAGGTGGTAAAGCGCTTGTCGCACTGCGTGCAACGACGGCGACGCCTCAGCGCGTCGCCGTCATCCGCCTCGCGGGTCTCGATGACCTGGGTTTCGGCATGGTCGCAAAACGGACAGCGCATTCAGCGATAGACCGGAAACTGCGCGGTGAGCGCAGCCACCTTCGAGCGGACCCGGTCGATGTTGGCAGCATCGCGGGGCGCATCGAACACATCGGCAATCAGGTGCCCGACCTGCGCAGCCTGCTCGGCGCCGAAGCCGCGGGTGGTCATCGCCGGCGTGCCAAGACGGATGCCGCTGGTGACCATCGGTTTTTCGGGGTCGTTGGGGATGGCATTTTTATTGACCGTGATGTGCGCCTCGCCAAGCACCACCTCGGCATCCTTGCCGTTGATCTGCTTGGGCCGCAGATCGACCAGCATCACATGGCTCTCGGTGCGCCCCGACACGATGCGCAGCCCGCGGGCGACAAGCGTCTCGGCCAGCACCCGTGCATTGGTGATCACCTGCTGCTGATAGACCTTGAAAGACGGCTGCATCGCCTCGTGAAAGGCCACCGCCTTGGCGGCGATGACATGCATCAGCGGGCCACCCTGCAGACCCGGGAAGACCGCCGAATTGATCGCCTTTTCGTGCTCGGGCTTCATCAGGATGATGCCGCCGCGCGGCCCGCGCAGGCTCTTGTGCGTGGTCGAGGTGACGACGTCGGCATGCGGCACCGGATTGGGATAGACGCCGGCTGCGATCAGCCCGGAGTAGTGCGCCATGTCGACCAGGAAGATCGCACCGATCTCGCGGGCGATCCGGGCGAAGCGCTCGAAATCGATGTGCAGCGAATAGGCCGACGCGCCGGCGATGATCAGCTTGGGACGCGCCTCGCGGGCACGCGCCTCCATGGCGTCGTAGTCGATCGCCTCATTGGCATCCAGGCCATAGGAGACCGCCTTGAACCACTTGCCCGACAGATTGAGCGGCATGCCGTGGGTGAGATGACCGCCTTCGGCGAGGCTCATTCCCATGATGGTGTCGCCGGGCTTCAGGAACGCCAGGAAGACCGCCTGGTTGGCCTGTGCGCCCGAATGCGGCTGGACATTGGCCGCCGGCGCACCGAACAGCGCCTTGACACGCTCAAGTGCCAGCGCTTCGGCAACATCGACAAACTCGCAGCCGCCGTAGTAGCGCTTGCCGGGATAACCCTCTGCGTATTTGTTGGTGAGCTGGCTGCCCTGCGCCGCCAAGACGGCCGGGCTGGCATAGTTCTCGGACGCAATCAGCTCGATATGAGCTTCCTGGCGGCGGTTCTCGGCCTCGATGGCCTGCCACAATTGCGGGTCGACCTGGGCGATGCCCTGGGAACGATCAAACATGTGCTGAATCCTCGTTGCAGTCAAAGGGCCCGGCGGATTGCCGGCAACTGCCCAGGCGAACGGCTGGCGACGGACGTCGCCCAATCCCGCGATTCACGGTGTCAATTCACCCTTACTCGCCAGTCACGCGGAAGACAGTCATTGTAGTGGATCGACCCGAAGCCAGAAAGTCACCGGACCGTCGTTGATCAGATGGACCTGCATGTCTGCGCCGAACACGCCGGTGGCCACTGGCCGATGCAGCGCCACCGCCCGCGCAGCCACCTCGTCGAAAAGCCGCCGCGCCTCGTCAGGCGGGGCTGCCGGCGTAAAGCTCGGTCGCAATCCGCTGCGGGTGTCGGCCGCCAGCGTGAACTGCGGCACCAGCAGCAATCCTCCTCCGGTGTCAGTGAGCGACCGATTCATGCGGCCGGCGTCATCCGAAAACATCCGATAGGCCAGCATTCGAGCCAGCAGTGTCTCGCCCTGACGCATCGTGTCACCGCGTTCGGCGCACAGCAGCACCAGCAAACCGGCGCCGATCTCGCCCACGGTTTGCCCATCGACCACGACATGGGCGCGGGCGGCCCGCTGCAGCAGCGCGATCATGCGTTGCTGCTCAGACGACGGTCACCCGGGCCGCACGGCGCTTGCCGACCTGCACGACATAGCTGCCAGCATCGAGCCTGAGCCCCTTGTCGCTTACCCGATCGCCGTCGATTCGCACCCCGCCCTGCTCGATATTTCGCAGCGCCTCGCTGCCCGAGGCCGCCAGACCGGCTTGCCTGAGCAACTGCGCGATCGCGATCGGCGCGCCCGCCACCTGCACTTCCTGCAGATCATCAGGGAGTGCGCCTCGCGAAAATCTCGCCTCGAAGCCGGCACGTGCCGCGTCGGCGGCAGCCGCGCCATGAAAGCGGGCAACCATCTCCCCTGCCAGCGCGACCTTGACGTCGCGCGGATTGAGCCCCGCCGCGCAGTCGGCACGCAGGGCGGCGATTTGCTCGATCGTCGACGATGACAGAAGTTCGTAATACTTCCACATCAAATCATCGGAGATCGACATGATTTTGCCGAACATCTGATCAGGGACATCGGTAATTCCGACATAGTTGTTCTTGGACTTCGACATCTTTTCGACGCCATCCAGACCCTCGAGCAGCGGCATGGTCAAAATGCACTGAGGCTCCTGCCCGTACTCCTTTTGCAGCTCACGGCCGACCAGCAGATTGAATTTCTGATCGGTGCCGCCGAGCTCGAGGTCCGACTTCAGTGCCACCGAGTCGTAGCCCTGCATCAAGGGATAAAGCAGCTCATGCACCGAGATCGGTATGCCACCGCGATAGCGGCGGGTGAAATCGTCGCGCTCGAGCATCCGGGCCAAGGTGTAGCGCGAGGCCAGCTGGATCATGCCGCGCGCGCCCAGAGGATCGCTCCACTCGGAGTTGTATCGGATCTCGGTGCGTGCCGCATCGAGCACCAGACTGGCCTGCTGGAAGTAGGTCTGGGCGTTGGCTTCGATCTGCTCGCGGGTAAGCGGCGGGCGTGTGATGTTGCGCCCGGACGGATCGCCGATCATGGCGGTGAAGTCGCCGATCAGAAAGATGACGGTATGACCCAAATCCTGGAGCTGGCGCATCTTGTTGAGAACAACGGTATGGCCGAGGTGCAGAT
>CANKWX010000093.1 GCA_947487165.1 Burkholderiales bacterium | reverse complement strand
GGCACTCGCCAGGCTCAGATCATCGATGCTCAGCGTCGGTGAAAAGCCCTGCCAGCCGGGATGCAAGGCGCCGATCGACACCTGCTGACCGATCCGGCTTTCGAGCAGGGCTGCAATCTGAGGGCGCCAGTCGTCGAGTCGAGGCCACAGCAGATACCGCACCGACGCATAGGACGCTGCGCTCAGGCAGGTCAGAACGATCGCCAGAGTCGCCAGCAGGCCTCCCCATCGGGCAAACAGCGAACTCTGTGGGGTGGTCATCAAAGGAGGGTCTGGGGGCGGCGTCCGACCGGCGGGCAGTGGCTGCGCTGATATCGGCCGCCGTTGGAAGGTAGCATAGTGCCAACACCGTCACAGCCTGCGGATCCCGCAAAAAATCCTGCCATGACAGATACTTACGCAGCGCGATCGCATTCGGCCTGGTTCGACCGGACGCTCGATGCGCTGCAGCGCCGGCAGCCGGCCATCGCCGATCTGCTGCCCGCTCTCGTCGCCTCGGCACTCGATGCAACGGTGATCGATCGATGCTGGGCGACGGTCGAATCGCTGTCCAGACCGAAAGGCTCACCGGACACCCCCGAGGGGCGAGCGGCAATCGATCCGGGGCCGGCATTGCGACGGATGCGCCAGCTCCTGGTCATGGCGATCATCGAACGCGATGTCACCCAGCAGGCGCCGCTGTCCGAGGTGTGCGAGGCGATCAGCGCCTGGGCGATTCGCGCGGTCGAGGTGGCTTTGCGCCATGCCGCCGCCGAGCTGGCGGCCATCCATGGTCGTCCGCTCGACAGCGAGGGGACCCCGCAGGACCTGCTGGTGATCGGTATGGGCAAGATCGGCGGCAACGAACTGAATGTGTCTTCTGACATCGACCTGGTCTTTGCGCACCGCGATGGCGGTCAGACAGAGAACGGTCGCCTGAGCAGCGGCGAGTTTTTTCATCGGGCAGCCCGCAAGCTTTGCGGGACGCTGTCGGATGTGACCGAAGACGGCTTTGTCTTTCGGGTTGATACCCGATTGCGCCCCAACGGCGACGCCGGCCCGCTGGTGGTCACCCTGCCGATGCTCGAGCACTATTTCTATGACCAGGGCCGCGAATGGGAACGCTTTGCCTGGGTCAAGGCACTGGTGATCGCCGACTCCGGACTGGCCGGTGAGCACCACCGAAGCGCCGACGAAGCGCAGCTCGGCGGCATCGTCGAGCCCTTTGTCTACCGCCGCTACCTCGACTTCGCGGCCATCGACGCGATGCGCGATCTGCACCAGCTGATCCGGACCGAGTCGAGCCGCCGCAGCGTGCGCCGGGATAGCCGCGATGGCGGCGGCATCGACGTCAAGGTCGGCCGCGGCGGGATTCGGGAAATCGAGTTTTGCGCGCAGCTCTTCCAGGTGGTGCGAGGTGGCCGGGACGCCCTGCTTCGCGACCGCCGCACGCTGGTCACCCTGCAGACGCTTGCGCAGCGGCGCCTGCTCGATCCCGAGGCGGTCGAAGGCCTCGCGCAGGCTTACCGGCTGCTGCGGCGCATCGAACACGCTCTGCAGTACCAGGACGATGCTCAGACCCACCGGCTGCCCGATGATCGGCAGATCCAGGCGCGCATCGCCGCGATGCTCGACATGCCGGCTGATGCTTTTACCTTCGAGCTCGCCAACGCCCGGGAACATGTCGTCACCGTCTTTGACAGCCTGCTCGGTACGCCGCAGGTGACGCCAAGCGATACGGCATCGCCGCCGCGGGTCCTCGATGAGGCGAGTCAAGCACGCATCGATGCGCTGCATGAGGGTCGACGCTATCGATTGGCCAGGCCCGACACGCAGCGGCGCATCGACCAGCTGCTTGAGATGGCACTGCGCGAGGCGGCCGAGATCGGCGCGCCCCATGACGCCTGGCTCGGGCGCCTGGCCGACCTGCTCGAGACGATTGCAGGGCGTCCGGCGTATCTGGCCCTGCTGGTGCAGTTTCCGAGCGCTTTTCGCCAGCTGCTTCGCATGATCGGCCAGACTCGCTGGGCAGCTGATTACCTGATGCGCCATCCGATCGTGCTCGACGAACTGCTCGACGGCCAGGTGCTCGAGTCGCCGGACTATGCTGGCTGGGAGCGGGATACGCGGGCGGCGTTGACCGCGCTCGCTCCGGTCGGCGCACAGCCCGATATCGAGCGCCAGATGGATGTGCTGCGCGAAGCCCACCATGCGCAAGTCTTTCGGCTGCTGGCCCAGGATCTGGCGGGCCGCCTGAGCGTCGAGCGTCTGTCCGACCATCTGAGCGAGCTGGCCGACCGGGTGCTCACGCTCTCGATCGCCTGCGCATGGCAGCAGGTTCGCCACCGGCACTGCGACACGCCCCGCTTTGCGGTCATCGCCTACGGCAAGCTCGGCGGCAAGGAGCTGGGCTATGCCTCCGACCTCGACCTGGTCTTTCTGTATGACGACGAGCACGAGAACGCGCAGCCGGCTTATGCTCAGCTCGCTCAGCGCCTGTCGGCGTGGTTGTCGACCCGCACCGCTGCAGGCCAGCTTTTCGAGATCGATCTGCGCCTGCGGCCCAACGGCAGCGCCGGCCTGCTGGTCTCGAACCTGAATGCCTTTCGGATCTATCAACTCGAATCGGCCTGGACCTGGGAGCATCAGGCGCTCACCCGAGCCCGATTCGCGGCCGGCGATTCAGCGATCGGCGAGCGTTTCGAGTCGCTGCGACGCGAGATCCTGGCCCTGCCCCGCGACCTCAAGACCCTGGGCGAGGCGGTTGGGGCGATGCGGCACAAGATGCTTGACGCCCATCCCAACGCCAGCGGTCTGTTCGATATCAAGCACGACCGCGGCGGCATGGTCGATATCGAATTTCTGGTCCAGACCCTGGTACTGGGCCATGCATCGCAGCATCCCGGACTGCTCGACAATGTCGGCAACATCGCACTGCTCGAGCGCGCGGCCAGTGCCGGCCTGATCGACGATCGAGATGCGGCTCTGTGCGCTCAGGCCTATCGCGACTTTCGTCGCATGCAGCATGTGCTGCGACTCAACGATGCGCGCTTTGCCCGTGTCGAGGACGGCACCATCAGCGACCAGCGCGACACGGTGCTGCGTCTTTGGCGTGCGGTGCTGGGCGACTGACGCTGCCCACCGGGCCTGCCTCAGTCGCAATCTCAGGCAAGGAGCGCGGTCGACTCCTCGAAGCCCAGCATCAGGTTCATGCACTGCACGGCTGCGCCGGAAGCACCCTTGCCAAGATTGTCCAGGCGCGAGACCACCAGCACGCGTTCATCGTTACCAAAGACGAAAAGATCGTTGCGGTTGGTGTCATTGGTGGCCATGGCATCGAAAAAACCGCCCTCGGTATTCGAGTCGGCGTCGAGTGGCATGACCCGCACGAAACGCTCGCCCTCGTAGTGCGCCGACAGCGCACGATGAATGCTCGCGCGCGTCGTGCCAGGTGCAAGCAGGCGCAGTTGCAGCGGCAACGCCACCGCCATGCCCTTGTAGAAGTTGTCGACGATCGGCACGAACACCGGCGCAAAGGCCAGGCCGGTATAGGTCTGCATCTCGGGCAGGTGCTTGTGCGACAGCCCCAGGCTATAGAAGCGGGCGGCATCGAGCGCACGACTGTCGCGCGCCGATTCGTAGTCGGCAATCATCTTCTTGCCGCCCCCCGAGTAGCCGGTCAGCGAATGGCAGGCGACCGGATAGTCGGGCGGCAACAGTCCGGCGGCCACCAGCGGCGCGATCGCGAGAATGAAACCGGCCGCATGGCAGCCTGTGACCGCGACCCGTTTGGAGGCGCTGATCGCGTCCCGCTGGCCGGGGCGCAGCTCGGGCAGTCCATAAGTCCAGCCCGGTGCGACCCGATGCGCGGTACTCGCATCGATGACGCCGGTGCGGGTGTTGCCAGCCGCGATCAGCGCCACCGACTCGCGAGCGGCATCGTCGGGCAGACACAGAAAGACGGCATCGGCCTGGTTGATCAGCTCGGCGCGACGGGCATTGTCCTTGCGCCGCTCGGATTCGATCTCGAGCAACTGCACACCGTCATGGGCGAGCAGCCGGTCGCGAATCTGCAGGCCGGTGGTGCCTTCCTGGCCGTCGACAAACACTTTGCGCTTCATGGGCGATGCTCCCTTGCATCGGTCGATGCGACAGTGCCCGACCGCTCAGCCCTCAATGATGCCACCGGGCTCAGGGACGGTGGGCGATGGCTGACGGCAGCGATCAGCGGTCGAGGCCGCGGCGTCGACTAGCCCACCCAGCCGAGTGCGCCAAGCAGCGCGCCAGCGCCGATCAGCCAGAGCATGTTCAGACGGGTCGTCGCAACGATGACCGCAGTCACCAGAGTCAGTGCCCACATCCGCAGATCGTCATGATTGCTGCCGGCTGCCACCACCCAACCGGCCGACGCGGTCAGGCCGATGGCAAGCGGCGACAGCCCGAGGCGAATCGCGGCGACCAGAGGCGCATCCTCGCTCGCCCGCTTCCAGCGCCAGGCCGACCAGGTCACCACGCTCGAAGGCAGCATCAGTCCGGCAGTGGCCGCAAAGGCGCCGAGTGCCCCGCCCGCCTGCCAGCCGAGCAGGGTGACAAAGAGGATGTTCGGCCCCGGCGCGGCCTGTGCGATCGCAATTGAATCGGTGAACTGCACACCCGAGATCCAGTGCCGCTCGTCCACCAGAAAGCGCCGCATCTCGGGCGCCGTGCCCAATGCACCACCCACCGCCAGCAGCGACAGCGCAGCGAATCGCAAGAACAGATCGAGGGCGTCGGCGTGAGTCATGGTTGCCGGTCTCGCGACTGACCATTCGCGTTGCGCAGCGCCAGCCAGGCCATCAGGGTGGCGATCGGCGCCAGCCCGGCGACCACCCAGAGCAATTTCAGATGCAGCAGTCCGACGCCGACAAACGCCAGCACACCGAAGATCAGCCAGCGCCAGCGCTTGCGCTGGGCCATCGCAAGCTTGAGCGCGGTGGCCATGATCATGCCGCCGGC
The DNA here is from genome assembly GCA_947487165.1 of Burkholderiales bacterium. Lineage (GTDB taxonomy): Bacteria > Pseudomonadota > Gammaproteobacteria > Burkholderiales > Burkholderiaceae_E > UBA4615. The sequence continues at coordinate 5,774 of CANKWX010000093.1, read as the reverse complement.
AACCGCCCCCATCCCGCCAAGCGCCCCACGCACCACCGGATCATCGGCGACCTGTCCGTATAAGAGCGCGAGCCCCAACACGACCACCATCGGCATGCCGAGCATGCCGCCGAGTGCGGCCATCGACCCGCGCCAGCCAAACCAGCGGTCACCAACCATGATCGCCAGATTGCAGATATTCGGGCCTGGCAACAGCTGGCCGAAGGCCAGGTATTCGGTGAACTGCTCACGGCTCAGCCAGCGGCGCTCCTCGACCAGCACCCGCTGGGCCCAGGGCAGCACGCCGCCGAAGCCGCGCAGCGCCAGCAGCGTGAAGACGATGAAGAGTTCGCGCAGCGATTCGGGGCGAGGCGCTTGCGCCGGCTCAAGGCCCCCGCCGGCCGCGGTCGAAGGATCAGAAATAGGCAGCAAAACGGTCGCTTATCGGGCTCAAGATTTTCGCCCCCCTGAATACCATGCTTTTCATGGTGCGCTCGAACCCCGGCGCCAACCGAACATAAAACAGAACCGAACAGAACCCGCGATCCAGCGCTCAGCCAATGATCATCACCCGCACTCCCTTTCGGATCTCCTTTTTCGGCGGCGGGACCGACTATCCCGGCTGGTATACCCAGCACGGCGGCGAAGTGCTTTCGACCACGATCGACAAGTACTGCTACATCACCTGCCGGCATCTGCCGCCCTTTTTCGAGCACAAGCACCGGGTGGTCTACTCGGCCATCGAAAACGTCAAGCACTGGGACGAGATCAAGCATCCTGCGGTGCGCGCGGTGCTTGGCTGGTCCAAGTGCGACAAGGGCATGGAGATTCACCATGACGGCGACCTGCCGGCCCGCTCCGGCCTGGGCTCGAGTTCGTCCTTTACCGTTGGCCTGCTGCATGCCCTCGCGGCGCTCAAGGGCAGCTATGTCTCGAAAGAGCAGCTGTCCAAAGATGCCCTGCACATCGAACAGAACGTGATCGGTGAAGCCGTCGGCTCGCAGGACCAGATCGCCGCAGCCTACGGCGGCTTCAATAGGATCGAATTCAAGCGCAGCGGCAATTTCAGCGTCTCGCCGGTGATCCTCAAGAAACAGCGCCAGAAGGACTTCCAGAAGCATCTGATGCTGTGCTTTACCGGCATCTCACGCATCGCCGCCGAAGTCGCCAAATCAAAGATCGCCAACCTGAACAAACGCGAGACCGAACTGAAGGCCATGCAAGGCATGGTCGACGAGGCCACCCAGATCCTGCAAAGCACAACCCGTCCGATCGAAGAGTTCGGCGATCTGCTGCATGAGTCGTGGCAGCACAAGCGAGCGCTGTCCGACAAGGTTGCCACCCCCGAGGTCGATCAGATCTATGAAGCCGCACGCGACGCCGGCGCCATCGGCGGCAAGGTGCTGGGCGCGGGCGGTGGCGGATTCATGCTGTTTTTCGTGAGACCCGAGCATCAGAACCGGGTGCGCGAACGATTGAGCAAGCTGATTCATGTGCCCTTCGGATTCGATGAGTCCGGCAGCCGCGTGATGCTCTACCAACCCAACGGCCTGTGATGAGCCCCACAGGAATGCCCATGATGACCCAGGAAGAACTCATCGCCTTCGAAGACAAGGTGGCCGCGCTGTTCAACGACGCAAAAATTCGCGCGCCGGTGCACCTCTATTCGGGCAATGAAGCCGAGATGATCGAAGTCTTCAAGGATGTGCGGCCCAATGACTGGCTGTTCTGCTCGTGGCGCTCGCACTACCAGTGCCTGCTCAAGGGCGTGCCGCCGCAGGAGGTGCTTGACGAGATCATGGCCGGACGATCGATCTCGCTGTGCTTTCCGGAACACCGCATCTACTCCTCGGCGATTGTCGGTGGCGTGCTGCCGATTGCGATCGGCACCGCCATGGCGATCAAGCGGCGCAGCGAAGACGCGATGGTCCATTGCTTCATGGGCGAGATGACCGCCGAAACCGGCATCGCCCACGAATCGATGAAATACGCCCGAAATCACCTTCTGCCGATCCGGTTCATCGTCGAAGACAACGGCAAGTCGGTCTGCACCGACACCCGCGACGCCTGGAATCAGCCCACCTTGAGCTTTGACGACCGACGAGACAGTCATGTCCACTACTACCGCTACCAGACCCGATACCCGCACGCCGGCGCCGGACAACGCGTCCAGTTCTGAGCCTCGTGTGGTGAAGTATTTCGACGAGCTCAAACGCTCGATGGAATACCTCGCCTGCGATCCGCGCACGCTCTTCATCGGTCAGGCTGTTGCCGTTCCCGGCACAGCAATGAGCAATACGCTCAAGGACATCGATCCGACGCGCCTGCTCGAACTGCCGGTGGCCGAAGAAATGCAGATGGGCATGACCACCGGGCTGGCGCTGGCCGGCATGGTCCCGGTCAGCCTGTTTCCGCGCTGGAACTTTTTGCTGTGCGCCATGAGCCAATTGATCAATCACCTCGACAAGGTCGGCGTGATGTCGAACGACGGCTTCAAGACCAAGGCGATCGTGCGCACCAGCATCGGTGCCGAGCGCCCGCTCCATCCGCAGCATCAGCATGTCGGCGACTTCACCGACGCGGTGCGCGCGATGTGCAGTTCGATCGAGGTGATCCGCCTGGACGAGCCGCAGGACATCTTCCCGGCTTATCAGCGCGCACTGCTTCGCGATGACGGCCGCAGCACCCTGCTCGTGGAGTGGGGCGACTTCTACAACGAGAAGTAAGCGCAGGCCGACATGATGAAATTTCCCTTGATGCGCAACAACATTTTGCGCGAAGACCTCGATGCGATCATCCGCCACCTCCAGCAGGATGACCCCATCCTGACCAACGGGCCGAACTGCGCTGCCTTCGAGGCCGAGTGGTCGCAGTGGCTGGGCGTCAAGCACAGCGTCTTCGTCAACTCCGGCGCATCGGCCAATCTGCTGTCGATGGCGGTTCTGCGCATTCAGCATCCGAATGGCGGCGAAGTCATTGTGCCGCCGCTGGCCTGGGTGTCGGATGTCGCCACCGTCCTGCAAAACGGCTTCACACCGGTCTTTGCCGATATCGATCCGCGCACGCTCGCGATGGCACCCGGTGAGATCCTGTCAAAGATCACCGAGCGTACGCGCGCGGTCTTTCTGACCCACGTCCAGGGCTTCGACGGCCTGACCGACGAGCTGATCGCCGAACTCGAGCGTCGCAACATCCCACTGATCGAGGATGTCTGTGAGTCGCATGGCGCCACCCACAACGGGGTGAAGCTCGGCAGCATCGGCTGGATGTCGAACTTCTCGTTCTATTACGCACATCACATGTCGACCATCGAGGGCGGCATGGTGTGCACCAACGACAGCAAGGTCTATCAGCAGCTGCGCATGCTGCGCTCGCACGGCATGGTGCGCGAATCGACCGACCCCGATCTGAAGGCCGGCTATATCGCCGAGCATCCCGATCTGAACCCCGACTTCATCTTTGCCTATCCGGCGCATAACGTTCGCAACACCGAGATCGGCGCAATCATGGGTCGCAGCCAGCTCAAGCGCCTGGACGCAAACGTGGCCCGGCGCACCGAGAACCTGCACCGCTTTCTCGCACGCATCGACAGCACCCGATATCAGACCGACTTTCTGCTCGAAGGCAGCAGCAACTACGCCTTCAACCTGATCCTCAAACACCCCGACGACGCACTCGTGCAGCGGCTGATGACCACCCTTCGTGCAGCCGGCGTCGAGTTTCGTCGCGGCAGCGCCGGCGGCGGCAATCAGGTGCGCCAGCCCTATCTGCGCGGCATCGTGCCGAAAGACCATCATCTGCAGTTCCCGAAGACCGACCATGTTCATTTCTACGGGTTCTATATCGGCAATTTCCCGGATCTGCGCGACAGCGAAGTCGACGAGATCTGCGACATCGTGAACGCCGCATGAGCCAGCCCCCGATCACTTCGGCGATCGTGCTGGCCGGTGGGCTGGGCACCCGGCTGCGCAGCGCGGTGCCCGATCTGCCCAAGCCGATGGCACCGATCGCAGGCCGGCCGTTCCTGGCGCACCAGCTCGACCAGTGGATCGCCCAGGGGATCCGGGACTTCGTGCTGGCGGTCGGCTATCGCCATGAAGCCATCTCTGATTACTTCGGTGCACACTACCGCGGCGCCTCGATCCGCTACAGCGTCGAAGCCACGCCGCTTGGCACCGGCGGCGCGCTGCTGCAGGCCGCCGGCCTGGTCGCCGCAGACGCGCGATTCCTGCTGCTCAACGGCGACACCTACTTCGATGTCTCGCTGCCTGCGCTTGCGCACTTCGCGCTGACGCACGATGCCGACTGGTGCTTTTCCCTCTTTGTCGCGGCCGAACCTGGCCGATACATGGGCATGACGGTGGAAGCCGACGGTCGCATCAGTGCGCTCAAATCTAACGATCAGACACCTGGGCGCCTGGCCAATGGTGGTGTCTATCTGGTTCATCCGCGCGCTCTGCGCGGCGCACCCGATCCGCTGCAAGGTGCGCTGTCGCTCGAAAACGATCTCTTCCCGGCCTGGCTTGAAGCCGGGCAGCGCTTCCATGGCCTTGCCGTCGACGCTCGGTTCATCGACATCGGCGTGCCGCACGACTATCACCGCGCCGCCGATGTACTGCCGCAAACCTGCGAGGAATAAGCCATGAGTACGCCAGTCGAACGCCTCTCGCGCAATATCGAAGCCTCGCTCACAGCCAAGCGACAGATGCTCGCCGACCCGCAGATCATGTCAGCCTTCGATGCGGCCGCCCGACTGATCGTGAACTGCTACAAGGCCGGTGGGCGCCTCTATATCGCCGGAAACGGCGGCTCTGCCGCCGATGCCCAGCACCTGGCCGCCGAATTCGTGAGCAAGCTGGCCCGCGACCGCGCTCCGCTGCCGGCCGAAGCCCTGACCACCGACTCGTCGATCCTGACGGCCATCGGTAATGACTACGGCTTTGATCGGGTGTTCGAGCGACAGCTCGCCGGCAAGGCCACCGAAAAAGACGTTTTTCTAGGTATCACGACCTCGGGTGAGTCGGCTAATATTCTGAAGGCGCTCGACCATTGCATCAGCCGGGGGTTGCCCAGCGTGGTGCTAGCGGGCCGGGGAGGCGGCAGCGCCAGGCTGCGCGCCAACTACTGCATCGCCGTGCCGGGCGAAGCCACCAGCACCATCCAGGAACTTCACATCGTCCTCGCACACACCCTTTGCGAATGCGTCGAAGCAGCGATGTTCGACGACGAACCCCTTTCTTCACGGAGCACGACATGTCCCATAGCATTCTCGTAACCGGCGGCGCCGGCTACCTCGGATCCACCCTGGTTCCGCAGCTGCTGGCAGCCGGCCACCGGGTGACCGTGCTCGACAGCTTCATGTTCAAGCAGAACAGCCTGAACCATGTCTGCTTTCATCCGAACTTCAAGGTGGTCAAGGGCGACATCCGCATCGAAAGCACGATGGCGCCGCTGCTCAAGGAAGCCGACATCGTGATCCCGCTGGCTGCACTGGTCGGCGCACCGATGTGCAATGCCGATCCGGTGGGCGCAAAAACCATCAATCACGATGCAATCGAGATGATGCTCTCGAAGATGTCGGCGGATCAGCGCATCCTGATGCCGACCACCAACAGCGCCTACGGCACCGGCGACGCCAATAATTTCTGCACCGAAGAGTCGCCGCTGCGACCGATCTCGATTTACGCGCGCGAAAAAGTCGCGGTTGAGCAGCACCTGATGCAGCGCGGCAACGCGATCAGCTTCAGGCTCGCCACGGTCTTCGGCATGTCGCCGCGCATGCGCATCGACCTGCT
>CANKWX010000092.1 GCA_947487165.1 Burkholderiales bacterium | reverse complement strand
TCGATTCGCTTGTCGGCTTGATCGCCATCCACGGCCTCTCACGTCGTTTTCTCGTTTCCTCTTCCGTCGCAGGCAGCATGCCGCCATCCGTCTCTACCGGGCGCCTACTGCGCATCCTGACCATTCTAGGCCTGGCCCTCGGCCCGTTTTTGCTCGACCGGGTTTTGCCGGGCATCTCATCGACCTGGGTGGCAAGCGCCTCGGCCCAGACTGGTGCCGCGTCTTGCGGCAAGAATTGCCCCAAAACGGCACGACAGGCCTTTGCCTCCACCGACGACGCTTTCATCGCTGCGCGCAACGCCGCCGGTCGCAGCGACACGGCCGGCCTGGAGCAGGCTGCCTCGCAAGCCGGCAATGACCCGCTGGTAGGGGTCTACCTCGACTACTGGCGGCTCAAGCTGCGCCTGGCCGCCCTGCGACGCGCCGATTCCGACACCCCGGTCGCCACATCGGTCGATGATCAGGCCCGGGACTTCGTGGCCCGTCACGGCCAGACCATCGTCGGTGATCTGGCCAGGCGCGACTGGCTGCTGGCACTCGGTCGGCGCCAGATGTGGACGAGCTTCGACCAGGTCTACCCCGACTGGATCCTTCGCGACGAAGCCGCACCGCGCTGCTACGCGATCCAGTCGCGGCTGTCACGAGGCGAGCCGGTCATGGCCGAGTCCCGCGAACTGATCATGCAGCCTCGCGAGCTCGGCGATGCCTGCAACGACCTGCTGGTGGCCCTGGCCGCCAGCGGTCAGGCCACGCCTGCCGACCTCTGGCAAAGGCTCGAACTCGCGCTTGAGACGGGCAACACCGGCACCGTACGCCGTGCCGCGATGCTGGCGGTGCCCGGCCTGGACAACCGGCAGCTCGAGACCACGCTGAGCCGACCTGCAGCAGTCCTCGACGGCGCCCCCGCTCGCGAACTCACCGTCATCGGTCTGGTGCTGCTCTCACGCAGCGACCCCGGCGCTGCCGCCGACCGCATGAACTCGCTCGGGTCGCGCCTGAAGCCCACCGAACGCGCCTTTGTCTGGTCGCAGATTGCCGCCAACGGCATGCGCAAACTGCTGCCCGAATCACTCTCATGGACGCGCGAAGCCCGCACCGCCCGCCCGTCCGATGAGACGCTCGGCTGGATGACGCGAGCCGCGCTGCGCTCGACCGACTGGCCAACCGTCAGGTCGTGCATTGAGCGCATGAGCGAGGCCGGCCGCAGCGAAGCAGTCTGGACCTACTGGCTGGCTAGGGCCCTGCAGGCGCAGGGCGACAAGCCCGAGCAGCGGGCCCAGGCCCGAGCGCTCTATACCGCTATCGCCGGCAAGACCGACTTCTATTCGCAGCTGGCCACCGAAGAGCTCGGCCAGAAAATCACCCTGCCGCCCAAGGCCGAGGCAGTTGCCGCCCCGGAGCTGGCGGCCGCGCGCGCCAACCCGGGCTTTGCGCGCGCCGCCCGCTTCTACGAACTCGGTCTGCGCCCCGAAGGAAACCGCGAATGGAATTTCCAGCTTCGCGGCATGAGCGACCGGCAACTGCTGGCCTCGGCACACTACGCTCGCCAGCGCGGCTATCTCGATCGCATGATCAACAGCTCCGATCGCACCCGTACCGAATTTGACTTCGAGCAGCGCTACCCCTCGCCCTTTGCCGAACGCCTGCAACCAATCGCACGCGAACAGGGCGTCGACCCGGCCTGGGTCTACGGACTGATCCGCCAGGAGTCGCGCTTCATCACCGATGCGCGCTCAAGCGTGGGGGCCTCCGGACTGATGCAGATCATGCCGACCACCGCCACCTGGATCGCCCGAAAGATGGGGGTGCGCGACTTCACCCCGTCTCAGATCAACAATCTCGATACCAACCTGCAGTTCGGCACCTTCTATCTCAAGACGGTGTACGAGGATCTCGACCGCTCGGCCGCACTTGCCTCGGCAGGCTACAACGCCGGCCCCGGCCGCCCCCGCGCGTGGCGGGGCACGCTGACCCAGCCGGTCGAAGGCGCCATCTTTGCCGAACTGGTGCCATTCACCGAAACCCGCGGCTACATCAAGGCGGTGATGTCCAACACCGTCTGGTATGCACTGCTCTTCGGTGCCGAGGCGCCTTCGCTCAAGGCGATGCTCGGTCAGGTGCAACCCGGCCCGGCGGTCGCTGCCAAAGCGACGCCCGACGGCAACTGATCGGCTTCGCGCTACGATCTGACCCCATGAAAAAAACTTCTCGCATCCTGGTTCTCGGTGGCTCCGGCTTCATCGGTACCCATGTCGTGTCTCAACTGGCCGCGCGCGGTCTGAGGGTCGTGGTCCCCACGCGGCACCGCGAGCGCGCTCGTCATCTGATCGTCCTGCCGACGGTCGATGTCATCGAGACCCGCCTGAGCTCAGCCGGTGCGCTCGACGGGCTGGTCAGCGGCTGCGACGCGGTGATCAATCTGGTGGGCGTGCTGCACAGCCAGCCGGGCGGCCCGACCGATCCTTTCGGTATCGAATTCCGCCGTGCCCATGTCGATCTTCCCGAGGCCATCGTGCGGGCCTGCCAGCGCGCCGGCGTACGCAGGCTGGTGCATGTCAGCGCGCTGGGTGTGAGCGACGACCCGGCTATCAAGGGGCCTTCGCGCTACCTGCGCTCCAAGGCCGCCGGCGAAGCGCACATCCGTCAATCCGCCGATCTCGACTGGACCATCCTTCGGCCCTCGGTGGTGTTCGGCGCCGACGACGCCTTCCTGAACCTGTTCGCAAGCATGCAGCGGCGCCTGCCGCTGGTGCCGCTGGCGTGCCCGGAAGCGAAGTTCCAGCCGATCTGGGTCGAAGACCTGACGCGTGCCATCGTCAATCTGATCGACCGGCCCGCCACCTTCGGCAAGACCTACGACCTTGTCGGCCCGGAGGTCTTCACCCTGCGCCAACTGGTGGGCATGGCCGGCACCTGGAGCGGCCATCCGCGCCCGATCATCGGCCTGCCCTCGGGCATCGACCGCATGGTCGCCGGCATCATGGAGATGGCTCCGGTCCCGCCGATGACCATCGACAACCTCGACTCCATGTCGGTCGACAATGTCAGCCACCAGGCCTTGAGCCCCGAACTGGGCATTACTCCCGCTTCGCTGCAGACCATCGGTCCGGCGATGTTTGGCGGCGGCAACGAGCGCCGCTACGGCCAGTGGCGCGAGCAGGCGCATCGGTGAACCCGGGGTCGCATCCCGCCTCCGACGGGCTGCAGTGCTTTGAAGTCGGCGGCGCGGTGCGTGATGCACTGCTGGGATTACCAGTCAACGACCGTGATTGGGTGGTGGTGGGTGCCACGCCCGAGCAGATGAGCGCTCGCGGCTTTCGCCCGGTGGGGCGCGACTTCCCGGTTTTCCTGCATCCCGAGACCCATGAGGAATACGCGCTGGCCCGCACCGAGCGCAAGACCGCCCGCGGCTATCACGGCTTTCAGGTCTACTGCGCACCCGATGTCAGCCTCGAAGACGACCTGCGCCGACGCGACCTCACCATCAACGCGATGGCGCGCGCGCCCGACGGCCAACTCATCGACCCCTGGGGTGGCGAGCCCGACCTGCGAGCCGGCCTGCTGCGCCATGTGAGCGAGGCGTTTGCCGAAGACCCGGTCCGCATCCTGCGCACCGCCCGCTTTGCGGCCCGATTTGCCGATTTCAGGGTCGCGCCCGACACCCTTGCGCTCATGCAAACCATGGTGCGCGACGGCGAGGTCGATGCGCTGGTGCCCGAGCGGGTCTGGCAGGAGCTGTCGCGTGGACTGATGGCGCCGCACCCCTCCCGGATGCTGACCGTACTGCGCGAGTCCGGGGCTCTGGCCCGCCTGATCCCCGAACTCGACGCTCTCTGGGGGGTGCCGCAGCGCGCTGACCATCATCCCGAGATCGATACCGGCATTCACATGACCATGGTGATCGATGCCGCCGCCATGCTCGCCGCCAGCCTGCCCGCACGCTGGGCGGCACTGCTGCACGATCTGGGCAAAGGCACCACGCCGCACGAGGTACTGCCCTCGCATATCGGCCACGAGCAACGATCGGTGCAGCTTGCCCGCACGGTCTGCGAACGGCTGAAAGTCCCCAACGACTGCCGTGATCTGGCCCTGATGGCCGCGCGCGATCACGGCAATATTCATCGCGCCGCCGAGCTGCGCCCGGCCACGATGGTCGAGTTGCTCGAGCGCTGCGATGCGATCCGCAAGCCTGCCCGTTTCATCGAACTGCTCACCGCCTGCGAGGCCGATCATCGTGGCCGGCTCGGCTTTACCGAGCGCCCTTATCCGCAGGCCGAACTGTGGCAGCAGGCCCTGTCAGCCGCACGCGGGGTCGATGCCGGCGCCATCGCCGGCCGGCTCGCGCCCGAACCCCGCGAGACCTTCACCGAGCGGATCCGCACCACCGTGCACAGCGCACGGGTGGCTGCGGTGACCCGCCTAGGCAAAGGCGATCAGGCGTAGATCATCCGCACGGTCTCGGCCACGCAAGCCGGTTTGCTCGCCCCTTCGATCTCGATCGTCACCAGCGTGATCAGCTGCAGCCCGCCCTTGCCGGCCGGCCCGCCCTCGATCGCCTCGCAAGACTGCAGGGTCATGCGCGCGCGCACTTTGCTTCCGACCCGCACCGGATTCGGAAAGCGCACCTTGTTCAGGCCGTAGTTGACCGACATCGGCGAGTCGTCGATCGCCAGATTGCGCTGCGAAAACCCGGCAATCAGCGACAGCGTGAGATAGCCGTGCGCAATCGGCGCACCAAAGGGCCCGGCCTTGGCCCGCTCGACATCGACATGGATCCACTGGTGATCGTCGGTCGCCTCGGCAAATCGCTGGATGCGGTCCTGGTCGACGGTGAGCCAGTCGCTCAGGGCCAGTTCCTTGCCGACCATGCCGGGCAGTTGAGCCATCGTGTAGTGCTGCATCGGGTGTCTCCCTTTGTTGTGATCGATTTTTTGAATCAGAGCAGTCGCGCGATCAGCGCGGCCAGCAGTGACAGAAGAATGGTCGAGGTCAATGGAATCGACCACTCGCGACCGAACAGACTGAATTGAAAATCGCCCGGCAGACGCCCGATTCCGAACCGGCGCAACAGCGGCATGGCGCCCGAAAACAGAAAGAGCGCCAGCGCGACCGCAATGAACCACTTCATAGCGTCCCCCTGCGATCACCCCGCCCGAAACCCAGCGCATCATCGGTCAGGCCCCGGCCGAAGGCGATCACCTTGAAGAGTTCGCCCATCTCGGCCTCCGAGAGCAAGGTCTGCGCCGCGCCCACCATGCGCGCGGCCTCGATCGCAGCGGCCGCCCCCTGCTCACCCGCCTGCGCCGGCGAGGTCAGTGCCGCCAGACGATCGAGCAATCCGCAGTTGATCAGCCAGCGTGACTGCGAGGTGTAGCCCAGCAGATCCAGGCCGGCCGTCGCGCCAGCCCGCGCGATTGCACTGAAGTCGACATGCGCAGTCACATCCTGCAAACCGGGCAGATGAAAGACATCGGTATGGACGCGATGGCGAAAATGCGCCACCAGCGTGCCCTGATCACGCTGCGGATGGTAGTACTCGCGCGCCGAAAAACCGTAGTCGATCAGCAGCATTGCACCACGGCCCAAGGCGCGGCCCACAGTCTCGACCCAGGCCTGGCCCTGCAGGCCGATCTCCGAACGATAGCGCCCCGATGAACCGTAGCCGGTATCGACAGGTTCGAGGGATGACTCACTCGGCGACTGATGCGGTAAATCGCCAAGAGTCTTCGTCACCGCCTCGGTCAGCACGGTGTCGGCAGCCCGCGTCGCCCAGTCAAACGAGTCGTCTTCAATCATCGACACGCCGACTTCATGCAGCCCACCCGCGTCGATCTCGAAGACCCGCACCGGCATCGCATCGAGCAGTTCATTGCCGATCACCACCCCATCGATCTGCGCAGGCAGGGTATCGAGCCACTGCACGACACCGATGCGATCGGGTGCGAGCTGCGCAATCGTCTCGCGCTGACGCTCACGCAGACTGGCTGAGACCTCAACGATCAGATAGCTGCGCGCTGGCGTGCCCAGCTCATGCAGGGCATCGAGCAGCCCGGCAGCCAGACGCCCCGAACCGGCGCCGAATTCGACCACCACCGGTTCGGCCTGCCCGAACCACTGCGAGACCTGTTCGGCCAGGCACCGGGCAAAGAGCGGCGAGAGCTCGGGCGCGGTCACGAAGTCACCCTGCGCGCCGAACTTGCGCATCGGCCCGGCGTAATAACCCAGACCGGGCTCATACAGCACCCGATGCATGAACGCATCGAATCCGATCCAGCCACCCTGCTGCGCGATGTCCTCGGCGATTCGCTGCGTCAGGGCACGACTCAGGACAAGCGCTTGGGCATCAGGCAAGGGCAGCGACATGGCCCGATTGTGCCGCAATCTCGGCTGTGCACTTAACCCTTACACTTGCAGCCCTGTGCGCAGCGCCTGCTCACACCCGTTGAAGTCCGTCGCAGTCCGTTTGCGGTCCGTTCGCAGCCCCCTTCCGATCCCGCCCAAGACCCACTGATCATGGCCGTTTCAATCGTCGAGCCGCCCGCCACGGGCACACCGAACGCCTTCTCGCGTGCGGCGCTGGTCACCGGCGCCGGCAAGCGGATCGGCCGCGGCATCGCACTCGGCCTGGCGCGCGCCGGCTGGGATATCGCAGTGCACTTCGGCCAATCATCGGCCGATGCCGATGAAACCGTGCGCCAGGTTCAAGCGCTCGGCAGACGCGCACAGGCCTTCGGCGCCGATCTGGCCAGTGAATCGCAGACCCGCTCGATGTTCGAGGCCGCCGCCACCGCCTTTCCCGACCTGACTTGCGTGGTGAACAACGCCTCGCGCTTCGAACCCGACACCCCGGCCACCATCAGCTTTGCCACGCTCGATGACCATCTGCGACCCAATCTGGCAGCACCGGTGGCACTCGCCCAGCTGCTGCATGCACGACTCGCCCCTTTGCATCTTGACCCGTCACAGCCGATCACCCCGGGCGTGGTGATCAATCTGCTCGACCAGAAGCTCGACAATCCCAATCCCGATTTCTTTTCCTACACCCTGACCAAGGCCGGGCTGCTCGCCGCCAACCACATCATGGCCATGGCCTTTGCACCGGTGCTGCGTGTGGTCGCCGTGTCGCCCGGCATCACCCTGAAATCGGGCGACCAGAGCGATGAGGGCTTCGCCGCCGCGCACGCCAGAACGCCGCTGGGCCGCTCGTCGCGCCTGTCGGATGTGGTCGATGCGGTGGTCTATCTGACTGACGCCAGGGCCATCACAGGCGTGAACCTGCTCGTCGACGGCGGCCAGCATCTGCTGCCGCTTGCCCGCGATGTGATGTACCTCACCCCGGACCGCCTATGAGCTACCTGCTCGATCCGCGCCTGGCCGACTGCCAGCGCATCTTTCTGACCGACTATGCAATCGATGTCTCGATCGGCTTTCATGCCGCCGAACTCGCCGCCCCGCAGCGCCTGCTGATCAATGTCGACCTCTTCGTACCACGCAGCCTCTCGACACCGGTCAAGGACGACCGCGACGAGATCCTCGACTACGACTTCGTCCGCATCGAGCTGGCCAGGCTCGCCGGCTCACGCCACTTCAATCTCCAGGAAACACTGATCGAGGGCATCGTCGGCATCTGCCTGGCGCAGCCTGCGGTGCGTGCCGTGCGGGTCAGTACCGAAAAGCCCGATGTCTATCCCGATTGCCGCTCGGTCGGCATCGAAGTCTTCCGATTCCGGGACCCCGCATGATGAGCCCCGCCGACAAGGTCGAACGCGAGCGCAACAAGCTGCACAAGCGACTGTGCCGCCAGGTAGGCGAAGCGATCGCCGATTTTTCAATGATCGAGCCGGGCGACAAGGTCATGGTCTGTGTCTCGGGCGGCAAGGACAGCTATGCCCTGCTCGATCTGCTGCTCACGCTGCGTGCGCGTGCGCCGGTGCCCTTCGAGATCATCGCGGTCAACCTCGACCAGAAACAACCCGGCTTTCCCGAGCATGTCCTGCCCGACTATCTGCGCGCGCTCGGTGTGCCCTTTCACATCGAAAACCAGGACACCTACTCGATCGTCAAGCGGGTGATCCCCGAGGGCCGCACGATGTGCTCGTTGTGCTCGCGCCTGCGCCGCGGCATCCTCTATCGGGTAGCCGACGAGCTCGGCGCCACCAAGGTCGCGCTCGGCCATCATCGCGACGACATCCTCGAGACCTTCTTTCTCAACCTGTTTTTCGCAGGACAACTGAAGAGCATGCCGCCGCGACTGGTGTCCGACGACGGCCGCCATGTGGTGATCCGCCCACTCGCCTATGTGAAAGAGGCCGACCTCAGCGCCTATGCCCGGTGGCGCGAGTTTCCGATCATTCCGTGCACCTTGTGCGGCTCGCAGGAAAATCTCAAGCGCCGCGAAGCCAAGCTGATGCTTCGCGATTGGGAAAAGCGCTTTCCGGGTCGGGTAGAAAATATTTTTTCTTCGCTCTCGCGCGTCACCCCGTCGCATCTGATGGATCGCGATCTCTTTGATTTTTCTGCTGCCGTGGCCGACGGCGTGCCGAGCGCAGACGGCGACATCGCCTTCGACGTCGATCCGGTGCTCGAAGCGCCAGCACTGCGCGCGCTAGCGCCGGACGCAATGCCGGACGCAATGCCGGACGCAATGCCCGACGGTTTACCGGGCAGGGTGCGGGCCACGTTTACGATTGCGCGTGAGCCGACCTCCTCGAAAGGCAAGACCGATTTTCGACCGAGCGATTCAGAACAGACCGCATCCGAGCAGAACTGAGCAGCCCTACCGAGCCTGCACACCGAGCCACACCACCCAGCGCCCCGGCACCGAGCGACCCTTTGCAGATCAGCCGCCTATCCAAGATCCTTTTCGTCTCCTGGCGCTACGGCCTCGACGAGATCGCCGCCTCAGGCGCACAGGCCACCTACGGCTCGCGCTGGATGCTGCGGGCGATCCGCGTCATGCGCCTTGGCCGGCGTCTGGATGCACCGCGCGGCGCGCGGCTGCGCATGGCGCTCGAAGCCCTCGGCCCGATCTTCGTAAAGTTCGGCCAGGTACTCTCGACACGGCGCGATCTGCTGCCGCCCGATGTGGCCGACGAGCTCGCGCAGCTGCAGGACAACGTCCCACCCTTCGATTCGACGCTGGCGATCGCTGAAATCGAGCGCGGCCTGGGCCGCACCATCGACCAGGTATTCGCCGAGTTCGACCCCGAGCCGATCGCCTCGGCCTCGATCGCACAGGTCCACTTCGCCCGCCTGCACGACGGCACCGAGGTCGCAGTGAAAGTGCTGCGCCCGGGCATGGCCGGTGTGATCGACAACGACCTTGCCCTGCTGCGCACCGCAGGCAGCCTCGCGGTGCGGGTATCAGCCGATGCCAGGCGACTGCGCCCGCTCGAGGTCATCAGCGAATTCGACCACTATCTTCATGACGAGCTCGACCTGATTCGTGAAGCCGCCAATGCCAACCAGCTGCGGCGCAACTTCAAGGACTCGACGCTGCTCAAGGTGCCCGAAATGTACTGGGACTACTGCGCCACCAATGTCATCGTGATGGAGCGTGTGCACGGCATCCCGATCGGTCGCATGGACCGCATGGCCGAAGCCGGTATCGACCTCAAGCGGCTGTCACGCGAGGGCGTCGAGATCTTTTTCACGCAGGTCTTTCGCCACGGCTTTTTCCATGCCGACATGCATCCCGGCAACATCCTGGTGGGCACCTCCGGGGCCGACTTCAATCGGTATATCGCACTCGACTTCGGCATCGTCGGCACCCTGTCCGACTTCGACAAGAACTACCTCGCCCAGAACTTTCTCGCGTTTTTCAGGCGCGATTACCGCAGGGTGGCCGCCCTGCATGTCGAGTCGGGCTGGGTGCCGTCAGACACCCGCATCGAAGAACTCGAAGGCGCAATCCGTGCGGTCTGCGAGCCCTTCTTCGACCGCCCGCTCAAGGAGATCTCGCTCGGGCTGGTCCTGATGCGGCTCTTCCAGGCCTCGCGCCGATTCAATGTCGAGATCCAGCCGCAGCTGGTGCTGCTGCAAAAGACCCTGCTCAACATTGAAGGCCTCGGCCGTCAGCTCGACCCCGAGCTCGACCTCTGGGTGACCGCCAAGCCCATCCTCGAGCGCTGGATGAGCGAACAGATCGGTCCGCGCGGCTTGCTCGAGCGACTGCGCCAGGAATCGTCACAGTGGGTGCAGCTGCTGCCCTCGATTCCGCGACTGGCTCATCGCGCCCTGAGCGTCGCGAGCGAAGCGCGTCGTGACGGCGGCCTCGACCCCGAGCTGCTCACCCAGCTCATCCGCGAACAGCGCCGTACGCGCTCGGCACTCTGGGCGCTGGTGCTGCTGGTGGCTGCCGCGATCGGGCTGCAGGTCTGGTACTGGATGCACTAGGGCCGTGCATCAGTGCCTTGCACTATGGCCGAGGCTTCGACAGCTCGGCCTGGGCGCCGGGCGCTGTCTTGAGTTCCTGGGTGAGGTCGATCCAGTCCTGAATCAGCCGGTCCAGATGTTGCCGCTGCTTGGGCGTCGCCTGGGCGAACAACGCCGCGCTCATCGCATCGCCGGCTGCCAGCGAGGAGCGGGCGCCCTCGCGATCAGGGCCTTCACGCAATTGCCTGTATCGCGCCAGATGGTCACGGATCAGCGGCGCAGCGGCTTCCTTCGACATGCGCTCGACCCGCATGCGCTCAAGCAACACGATCAGGTCCTGCTGACGTCCGAGGCGCTGCTCAAACCAGACCTCCTCCGAGGTCGGAGCCTCGGCCGCCATCCGACGGGCGGTCTGCTTCTGTTCGGCAGTCAGGCTGCCCAGAAAAAAGGAGGCGCGTTCGAGATAGCGTTTGGTTCTGACCTTGATGCGATCCTCCCGATCGGGGGGCATCCACTGCTTGCGCAGCTTCTCGTTGTCGTCGGCGAATTCGGCCCTGATGCTGGCGATCTGCTGTGCCGACAGGCTCAAAG
>CANKWX010000091.1 GCA_947487165.1 Burkholderiales bacterium | reverse complement strand
CTGGCCATCAGCAACGTGCGCGACACGCTCAGGGGTAGCCAGGGCGTTGGCATGCTGTATTACGCGGGCCATGGCATCCAACTCGACTGGCAGAACTACATGGTGCCGGTCGATGCAAAGTTGACCAAGGCGGCGGATGTGCCGCAGCAGACCATCGACGTTGGCGCGGTTGTGGATGCATTCAGGTCGGCTGGTACCCGCATGAACA
The DNA here is from genome assembly GCA_947487165.1 of Burkholderiales bacterium. Taxonomy (GTDB): domain Bacteria; phylum Pseudomonadota; class Gammaproteobacteria; order Burkholderiales; family Burkholderiaceae_E; genus UBA4615. The sequence continues at coordinate 10,881 of CANKWX010000091.1, read as the reverse complement.
TACTTGTGCTCGATGCCTGCCGCGACAACCCATTTGGTGGCGTGGCAAGCGGCAAGGGTCTGGCACAGATGGATGCGCCATCAGGAACCATCCTTGCGTATGCGACCGCACCGGGCAATGTGGCGGAAGACGGCGATGTCAGGACCGGCAACGGCTTGTATACGCAGTATCTGCTGGAAGAACTGAAAAAGCCTGGCGCACGGATTGAAGACGTGTTCATGCGGGTGCGACTGAACGTTCGCAAGCAGAGCCAGGGGCGCCAGATTCCGTGGGAGTCCACCAGTCTGGAGGACGTCTTTTACTTTGATGCGAACGCAAAGGCGAAATCACGCGAGTCGGACGCAGAGACGAAGACTCAGGAGTTTCTGGCCGAAAAAGCGGACTGGGAAAAAATCAGAAGCAGCACGACTGCTGATGATTTCTACAACTTTCTGCAGAAGTATCCGAATGGGTTCATCAAGGAGCAAGCGGTGTTTGCGCTTGAACGGTTGCAACGTTCTCAATTGGAGATCAGTGCAAACCGGGACGGTATCAAGCAAATTGCACCGACAACGAGGCGATATGAAGCTGGCGATGAATATCTGATGAGTTCGTTCAATGCGATGACCGATGAACGTCGACAGTACACCCTGAAAGTGACCTTTGCTGATGACAATCGCGCGGAAATGAATGGCGGAACGCTTGTTTATGATCAGACCGGTGGGCTGATCAAGGACAGGTATGGCGTTCGCACTCCGAGCAAACTGATGGTTCCGTCCGATTTGGCGGTTGGCAAAAGATGGCGTACGGCTTATCAAATGGTTAGTCCGAACGCTAAAGGGGTGGAGAACAATTTCATGGACTTTCACGTCGCCGGCTATGAGACGATTTCTATTGGTGAAAAGAGCATCAAGACTCTGTTAATCATTGGAAAAGGTGAGGCGCGCCCACCTGACCGAATCAACTTTTTGGACCACCGGATCTGGGTCGACCCGCAGTCGTTGCAAAGCCTTCGCGAGGAGTGGAGCTATACCTACAAAGGCGTCAAGCGCGAGCATCGGGTCTGGGAACAGCTGGCATTCAAGCGGGTCAAAAATTGAAGTTGATGATGATTCCCTCGCATGACGGGTGCGATAGCAACTTGTCGTTGCTCGCCATTAACGGGCATCCATCATTCAACCCAGCCTCATCAAGGCCGGGATCATTCAGATTCGCGGTGTAGCCCAATCATGGGCCTGTTCGCAAGGACGAACGATTCGCCTTTTGCTCACTTTCTGTTTGCCGGTCGATGTGCCGTCATTGATCCGAACAGTGGGGCGAGTCGAGGCAGATCGCGGCAGATGGCAGTGCGTACTGGATTTTCGCGATCTGAGACTGCGCGCACGATCCAGGATCCCGATCAGCGAACCTGCGCTATGCTCGGCTGAAACCATTGCGCCGACCGAGTTGCATGGCATCTTCCGGAGACGCCCCCCATGAAAGCCCCCCATCGCTCACAGAGCGACGAGCACAGCTCGGTCAACGGCTTGCCGCTTCTGTACCAGACGATCTACTGCAGCCGCGCCACCGCCGGCGTTGATGAGGCTGCAGTGGCTAACATCATCGCTGCGGCGCGGCGTATGAATCCGGTGCTCGGGGTCACAGGGCTGCTGGTGTGCGGCAGCGGGGTGTTCTTTCAGTGGATCGAGGGGCCGCGCGATAACGTGATGCAATTGATGGACCGCATCCGAGCTGATCCGCGCCACGAGCATGTCGTCACGCTCAGCGAAACCGAGGAATCGCGCGAGCGGCTGTTTCCCCAATGGGACATGGAGCTGGTGTCGGCGTCCGAGATTCGCGACGTGCTGATTGACGCGTTGGACGATACGGAAGACGAAAAGAACACCGCCTCGCTCAGCCTGATCCTGGCGCATCTCGAGGCAGGCGGCATCGCTGAACTCGGGGCGGTTGCGTAATGCAGATCCGCGTGCTTTACGTCAGCCGTGCGGTCGGACCGCAGACCTCGACCACGACCGCCTCGATCCTGTCGACGGCGCATGAAAACAATCGTGCCAGCGGTATCACCGGTGTGCTCTGCCATGGCCAGGGCCTCTACCTGCAGGTGCTCGAGGGCGAGCGCAGCGCTGTCAATGCCTGCTACGGCAAGATCGTGGCCGACCGTCGCCACCGCGATGTCGAGTTGCTGCATCTGGAAGAAATCGCCGAGCGTCGCTACCCCGAATGGTCCATGGCCCATGTGAGCCTGTCCGACGACGATCCGATGATCGTGATGCAGCACCCCAAGTTCGACCCTTACTCGGCGCCGGGCGCCTTCGTCTTGCAGCTGGTTGACAAGTTGGTGGTGTCGGGGCGCCGCATCGATATGCCGCCCGCCTGAGCGCTTGTCTGGCGGGCAGGCATCGCTTTACCCCACCGGCTGGGCTGGTCTTGCCACGCTCAAGGTCGGCGATTGGCGGCACGATGCAAGCGCGCCGCCGCTGCCACATGCTCGCCAGATACTGCTTTGCGCGACATCAATGACCGGCTGTCGCGTGGCGTTCAGGCCGGTTCGAGTCGCGGCCCGGCGCCGGCCAGGCCATTGAAGCAGGTTGAGAGCAACATCTCGGTGATCTGCTCGTCGTTGTAGCTGGAGGTCGCTTTCAGCAGGCCGAGCACCGGATCACAGGCGCGTGCAAACAGCGTGTAAAGCACGACCTCTGGGGGCAGCTTACGGTCGAGCTGACCGGAGGCCTGGGCTGCCATGATCCACGCGCCGAGCTTACCGCTCACCTGAATCAGCCGATCGATGTAGGGCTTGTTGGCCGTCAGAACAGTGCGCAATGCAGAGTTTTGTGCCGGCAGCGAGGGCATCTCACCGGCCAGTTGCACCTTCATGGTCCAGCGCGCGACGGCCTTCAACTGGTCGATCGCGGCGACCTCGGGCTGGGCTTCAAGGGTGGCAATGAAGGCGAGCGTGAAGTCGAGTACGCGAATCATTGCGGCTGCCGCAAGCTCTTCTTTCGACGCAAAGTGCTTGTACAGGCTCGCCTTGGCGATACCGACGTCGGCCGCGACATCGTCGACCGTCATCGCGTCAAAGCCCTTCTCGGCGAGCAGCCGGTTGACCGAAGAGACGATCGCGTCTTCGCGCGCCTTCAGCACTTGCGCCTTGAATGAAACTCGAGCCATTCGCCATTCTAAACCGGCACGGAAATTTCTGCTCTGCGCAGTCGTAAAATAACCATACGGTCAAGTAATGACTTTGTAGTTGACAATTTGAACTCATTAGTTCAAATTATATCCTCGGTAGTTCAAAACCGTTCGTAGCGACAAACCCAGACCCGTGCGCTGCATCCCCCCGATCTAAAAAACAGGAGCTCCATGATGATTCGACAGTTCAAAATTCTGGCGGCTGTGTGTGCCGTCTCACTGGTCACCGCCTGCGGCGGTGGCGGCGATGACCACCCGCCGCCGCCCGCCGGCACCCTGGCCGCCGAAGCCACTTCGCGCGGTTTCACCTCGCTGGTGGCGGCGGCCGACAAGGCCGGCCTGGTGCCCGCGCTGAGCGCCAGTTCCTCCAGCCTGACGGTGTTTGCCCCGACCGACGCAGCGTTTACCGCCCTGGCCACGACGCTCGGTTTTCCCAGCGCCAGCGCGATGGTCACCGCGCTTGACGGGCCAACTCTGGCGAAGATCCTGCAGTACCACGTGCTGCCGACGAAAAAGCTCGCGGCTGATCTGGTGGCTGCAGGCGCGAAGTCCACACAGCCGACGCTCTATACCTTTGAGGGTATTGCATCGACGCTGGCCCTGGATACCTCCGCAGGCGTCAAGATCACCGACGAGGTGCTCAACCAGGTTGCGGTGCAGACCGCAGACGTGGCCGCGAGCAACGGCGTGATCCAAGTCATCGACAAAGTGCTGGTGCCGCCGGGCGTACTCAACCTGGTACAGATGGCAAAGCTCAACCCGACGTTCTCGGTGCTGGTTGAAGCCGTGGGTGCGGCCAACCTGGCCACCACACTGAGCGGCACCGGCCCGTTCACCGTGTTTGCGCCGACCAATGATGCGTTTACTGCGGCACTGGGCGAACTTGGGTTGACCAAAGCGCAATTGCTGGCGAGCCCCGGCTTGGCGGGCATCCTGACTTACCACGTGGTCGCCGGCAATGTGCGTGAAGCCAACGTCGTAGCGCTGCCCAAGCCGGCTAGCGTCCCCACTGTGCAGGGCACCGCATTCACGGTGGGCACCAACCTCGCTATCACTGATGGCCGCGCCCGCATCGCCAGGCTGGTTGCCACCGACGTCATTGCCAGCAATGGCGTCATTCACGTGATCGACAAGGTGCTCCTGCCGGCCGTTGCACCCTGACCGATCCCCTTCACCAATCGCCCAGGCCGTGAGGCCTGATTTCACCAACCGTTGTTTTCACCGTTGTTCACTGCCTCACATCACGCTCCACAACTAAGGAAACCCACCATGAAAAAACTTCTCGCCATCTCCCTCCTGTCCTTCGCCGCTTTTTCGGCTCAAGCGAAAGACATCGTCGATACCGCTGTCAGCGCCGGCAACTTCAAGACCCTGGCGACCGCACTCACCGCCGCTGGCCTGATCAGCACCCTGAAGGGCCCCGGCCCGTTCACCGTCTTTGCGCCGACCGATGAAGCTTTCGCGAAGATTCCCAAAGCGCAACTCGACGCGCTGCTCGCCGACAAGGCCAAGCTCACCGCCGTACTCACCTACCACGTGGTGGCCGGCAAGGTCATGGCCAAGGACGTGAAGGCCGGCAAGGTCAAGACCGTCCAGGGGTCGGAGCTGACCGTGACCACCGCCGGTGGTGTGATGGTCGACAACGCCAAGGTGATCGGTACCGACATCGTTGCCGACAACGGCGTGATTCACGTCATCGATAGCGTCCTCATGCCCAAGTAAGTCGGCAGGCTCAGTTATCCGGGCTGGCCTGAAAAGGCTGGTCCGGGTCCTGGGCCGCTTGGTTTCACTGATCAGATCGATTGCACGATCGGTGCCCAGGCGCCGATCGTCAATTCTGGGGCTGATTTCCCCGAGGCGCCGGTACTGGTGCGCAGGCGCGGCGCTTGAATTACCATCACCCAAGCGGCTAACACTTTGGGAGCGCCTCGTGCCCACCACCTTGATCAGCGAGGGCCAGGTGACCCTGACCACGCGCATTCACCATGTGTTGCAACAGCTGCCTGGCGGACCGGCGAGTTGATGAGCCTGCCGCCGGCGCCCACCTTGTGCGCAGTCGCTGAGGGCTGACAATGGTCGAGTCGTCAGCGTCGCGCTGCTGCTCCCCAGGCCCCGCTCGGGCGGACAGCGGCAGGCTGATTGCTGTGGCACCAGCGGTCGGACCGGTCGGATCGGCCGGGCCGGTCGGATCGCTCGATGGGCCCGATACCGTACGCCTGCCGGGCGCAATGTTCCGAATGGGCTGCGACCGTAACGAAGGGGAGCCCGGCGATGGCGAAGGTCCCTCTCGGCGTGTGGAGCTGTCGCCCTACCTGATCGCGCGGACCGCGGTCAGCAACCGCGAATTTGCCCGCTTTGTCGCGGCCACCGGCCATGTCACCGTGGCCGAAGAAACTGGCGCCAGCTTCGTTTTTGCCGGCCTGCTACCCGATCATTTCGCACCGACCCGAGGGGTTGCCGATGCACCCTGGTGGCGCGAGGTTCCCGGCGCCTGCTGGCATCGCCCCGAGGGCGTAGGCTCCGATATCGCGTCGCGCCTGGATCACCCGGTCGTCCATATGTCCTGGCACGACGCGAACGCCTATTGCGTCTGGGCCGGTGGCTGTTTGCCCACCGAGGCGCAGTGGGAGTTCGCCGCGCGCGGTGGCTTGTCGGATCGGCGCTATCCCTGGGGCGACGAACTTGCGCCCGACGGAGAGCCGCGCTGCAACATCTGGCAGGGCCGGTTTCCTGGCCATAACACCGTAGCGGACGGCTTCTACGGCACCGCGCCTGTCGATGCCTTCGCGCCCAACGGCTACGGACTGCACAATGTGTGCGGTAACGTCTGGGAGTGGTGCGCCGACTGGTTCGGCCCTGATCCCGATCTGCTGCCGCCGGTCGACCCGACCGGGCCCATCGCGGGTACGCGCCGCGTGATCCGCGGCGGCAGCTTCCTGTGCCATGAGAGTTACTGCTTCCGTTACCGGGTGGCAGCCCGCAGTTCGAACGACCCGATGGCCACCGCCAGTCATTTGGGCTTTCGCTATGCGGGCGCCGACCGGGCGATCCCGAACAACCTGGAGATGCCATGAGTCAAGACAAGGGCCGCGCGATCATCGGCCACACCACCGCCGAGTCGACGCCGCACTGGCCCGAGCCGGTCAGCGCCCCGGCCGGTGCTCCCAACGTGGTCTACATTGTGTTTGACGATCTGGGCTTCGCCGATCTGGGCTGCTACGGTTCGGAGATCGAGACGCCGCATATCGACGCGCTGGCCGCAGGCGGGCTGCGCTACACCAACTTTCACACCACCGCCTTGTGTTCGCCGACACGGGCGGCCCTGCTCACCGGGCGCAACCATCATTCGGTGGGCATGGGCGGACTGGCCGACTGGGATCTGGGTTTTCCTGGCATGCGCGGGCGTATATCGCGCAGTGCCGGCACGTTGGCCGAGATGCTGCGGCTGCAGGGCTACAACACCTTTGCCACCGGCAAGTGGCACCTGACGCCGACTTTCGAGACCTCGCCCGCGGGCCCCTTCGACCAGTGGCCGCTGCAGCGCGGCTTCGATCGCTTCTATGGCTTCCTGGAAGGCGAGACCAGCCAGTGGCATCCTGAGCTCACACTGGATAACCACCATATTGAGGCCCCGGACCGCGAGGGCTATCACCTGTCCGAGGACATCGTCGACACCTCAATCGATTTCATCCGTGCCCAGCAGATGATCACCCCCGACAAGCCTTTCTTCCTTTACATGTGCCTGGGCGCGCAGCACGCACCGCATCACGCGCCACGCGCTTTCGTGGACAAGTACGTGCCGGTGTTCGAGAAGGGGTGGGATGTGACCCGTGCCGAGCGTCTGGCCCGCCAGAAGGCGATGGGCATCGTGCCGGCCGATACGGTTCTTCCCGACCGCAATTCAGGGGTTAAGGCCTGGGATGCGCTGAGCGATGACGAGCGTCGGCTGGGAGTGCGCCTGCAGGCGGCCTTCGCCGGCATGCTCGAGCACGCTGATCTGCAGGTCGGCCGGCTGGTGGACTACCTGGCGCAGGCCGGGCGGCTCGAGAACACCGTGATCGCTTTGATTTCCGACAACGGCGCGAGCCAAGAAGGCTCGCCCTTCGGCACCGTCAACGCGCTGCGCTACTTCAACGGCGTGCGCGACACGCTCGAAGAAAACCTCGCGCACATCGACGAGATCGGTCAGGCGCACCTGAACAACAACTACCCGCTGGGCTGGGCGATGGCCGGCAACACGCCGCTCAAGCGCTACAAGCAGAACACCCACGGCGGCGGCGTGCGCGATCCGCTGATCGTGCACTACCCCCGGGGCATCGACGATCGCGGGGGCATCCGCCATCAGTTCCATCATGTTTGCGACATCACCCCGACGGTGCTCGAACTCACCGGTGTGGCGCCGCCCGAGTCGATTGCCGGGGTGGCTCAGCAGCCGATCGAGGGCACGAGTCTGGCCTACAGCTTCGCTGCGCCGGGCGCGCCCACCCGCAAGCGCACCCAGTATTTCGAGATGCTCGGCCACCGCGGCATCTGGCATGACGGCTGGAAGGCGGTCACCTGGCACCGACCGGGCACCCCTTTCGATGCCGACCAGTGGGAGCTCTATCACCTGGCCACTGATTTCAACGAAATGCACGACCTGGCCGCCGAGCAGCCGGCGCGATTGCAGGAGATGGTGCGCCGCTGGTTCTCGGAGGCAGGTGCCTGTCAGGTGCTGCCGATGAACGACACCCTGAACCGCTTCGTGAGCTCCAACCCCTACAGCGTGGCGGCGCGCCGTCACTGGGAATTGCAGCCTGGCGCCGGCCGCATCGCGCAGGCGGCAGCGCCCGACATCCGCAACCGGTCCTACCGGATCACCGCCCATGTCGAGATCCCGGTGGGTGGCGCAAACGGCGTGCTGATTGCTCAGGGCGACTGGTGCGGCGGCTATGCGCTCTATGTGCAGGACGGCCACCTGATACACGACTACAACTTCGTCAACCGGCACTATCTGGTGCGCTCGGCACAGCCGGTGCCGGCGGGCGTTTGCGAGTTGTCCTACCGAATGACCAAGACCGGCGAGTACCGGGGCGAGGGTACGCTGTTCATCAACGGCGAGCCGTGCGGTAGCGTCGCGCTGCCACAGACCTACCGCGCGCAGTCCTCATTTATCGGGCTGGAAGTCGGTCGGGCGCCCAAGCCCTCGGTGGGAGCGTTCGAGGCACCGTTTCCGTTCACCGGCGTGCTGCACAAAGTGGTGTTCGAGCTGGATGACGATCAGGTTGTTGACGGCGCGGGTGAACTGCGGGCGGCGCTGCGTCAGCAGTAGGTCGGTTTCTGATCGCTCGAGACGACTGATCGCAACAGGCGCTAGCATGGGCACTCGTGAAAGACGGAGTGGCCATGGTCAACAACGCCCTGTCGGAAAGCCTTGAAATCGTCGTTGAACGGGTCGGCAATCCGGCGCCCCGGATCTACGAGCGGATGTTCAGGCGATCGCCTGAACTGGAGCCGATGTTCGTGCTCGATCGCGATGGCTCTGTGCGCGCCGAGATGATCCGACTGAGCTTTGATGCCTTGCTCGACCTCGAACAGGAGGGCCAGTATGCGCGCGGCCTGATCGCCACCGAGCTCACCACCCACGGCAACAATGGCATCACCCCGGCGCAGTTCGTCTCCTTGTTCGACACCATCCGCGATGTGGTGCGCGAGATCGTCGGCGAGCAATGGCAGCCGCGCCATGAGCAGGCCTGGAGCCAGGTGTTGGCAAAGGTGGGGGATCTCGTTGCGCGCGGGTGATCGGATCTGCGGCGCTGGCCTTGTGGCCGACCGTGTCCCTTACCCCTGCACCCGCCCCGAGGTCGCGGTCGTTCCGGCATCCACCGGCAGCACCGCGCCGGTGACCAGTGCCACGCGGCCATCAAAGCGGGTCGAGTCATAGCCAGGGGTGTCGTGTGGATCGCTCATGTCGGGTCTCCTTGTGGGCTCGATCGGCCGCGTGTTGGGTGAAGAAATGATGCGCCGGGTACCAAGGCGGCCGGCAGCCTGAGGGGCTCAGGCCACTGCCTGTGCATCAGCGCAAGCCCAACGCCACTGCCTTGAGCCGGAATCGGCGGCACTGATTGGACGGGGGGCGCCGAAAATGATCTTGTGTCTGACGGCCTCAGCAACCGGTCCCCCGACATCATTCACCGCTCTCTCAAGGGCAAGGATCAATAACGATGAGCACCAACCCACTCAAGGCGCGCTGGAAGGCGGGCAAGGCAGCTGTCAACGGATGGCTCGCCATCCCATCGGGCTTTTCAGCCGAAGTCATGGCGCAATGCGGCTTCGACAGCATCACGGTCGATATGCAGCATGGCGTGCAGGATTACATGTCGATGGTGCAGTGCTTTCAGGCGATTGAACGGCACCCGGTTGCGCGTCTGGTGCGCGTGCCCTGGAATGAGCCCGGCATCATCGGCAAGGCGCTTGATGGCGGCGCCTGGGGCGTGATCGCCCCGATGGTCAACACCCGTGAGCAGGCTGAGTCGCTGGTCTCTTCTTGCCGCTATCCACCGCATGGCACGCGCAGCAACGGCCCGATCCGTCACGGCACTTACGGCGTTCCCAGCAACTATCAGAAGATCGCCAACGACGAGGTCCTGGTGATTCCGATGATCGAGACCCAACAGGCGCTGGACAACCTTGAGGCGATCCTGAATGTCAAAGGCATCGACGGCATCTACGTCGGCCCGAGCGATCTGGCGTTTTCAATGGGCAAGACGCCCAAGCTTGACCATGAAGACCCCGACATCCTCGCGATCTACCAGCGCCTGATCGCCGAGTGCAGCAAGCGCGGACTCTACGCCGGCATCCACTGCGGCAGTGCCGAGTACGCCGCGAGAATGATCATGATGGGCTTTCGCCTGGCAACCGTCGCCAACGACAGCAGCTTGATGGCCAAGGCGGCGATGGACGCGGTTGCCGGCGTCTGGAAGGACGCCGGCAGCCTGCGCTGACGAACGCGCCGACTTCCTTCGGAGTGATCGGCTAACGATCGATCGTGACCTGGTTGCGCCCGGCCTGCTTGGAGGCATACAGCGCACGGTCAGCCCGTGCGGTCAGCGAGGTCGGGTCCTCGCCGCGAGCGAACTCGGCGACACCCGCCGAGATGGTGATGTTGCCCACTGGCTCGATGCCATTGGATTTGATCTGGCCGCGCGAGATCGCCCGGCGAATCCGGTCGGCCACTTCGCGCGCTTCAATCGCAGAGGTCTCGGGAAGCAGCAGTGCGAACTCCTCGCCGCCATAGCGGGCCGCAACGTCTTTGCGCTGCGTAAGTTGCGACATCGCCTGGCCGACCGCGCGGATCACCTTGTCACCGAAGGGATGGCCATAGGTATCGTTGACTTTCTTGAAGTGGTCGATGTCGACCATCACCAGGCACAAGGGCGTTGCGGTGTCGCTCGATTCACGACAGTGGCGCGCGAGCTCGAGGTCGAAGCCGCGACGGTTCAGGATCCCGGTCAGGGCATCGAGCGAGGCCTCCTCGCGCGCCAGCTTGAGCTCGTTCTGCAGTGAGGCCACCGTGCGGTGGCTGGCCTCGAGTCGAGCGTTGAGCAGGGTCATCGACTTGTTCATCCTGTCTACATCGGAGCGCATCGTGTCGACCCGCAATGTCAGATCTTCGGCAGACGATACCGTTGAAAGGTCCTCGCCGAACGCAGCCAACTGGGCATCGAACATATT
>CANKWX010000090.1 GCA_947487165.1 Burkholderiales bacterium | reverse complement strand
GACACCGTGCCGCTGCAGTCGGTCCTCGACTGGGCCCGACCGCAGGACTTGCCGGTCGTGGTCATCCCGGGTGCCGATCATTTCTTTCACCATCGACTGACCGGTCTCAAGCAGCTGCTGCTGCGCGAGTTGCGCTGAGGGTTGCCAATGGCCGAGCCGCTCGACCCCCGTCTGGTTTATGCCAGAACCGACGACACCGACGACGCCTCGCCTGCGCTTGCCCGCCTGACGCCACCGGCGCGGCGACTGCTGCGCCTGATCGACGGCCGGCGTGCGCTCGCGCAGCTGCCCAACCATGTCCGCCCGGGCGAGCTGCCGGGGCTGCTCGACGAACTCGCGGCCTACGGACTGATCGTGCTCTCGGGCATTCTCGAAGAGCTGCCCGCCGGCTGGACCAATGCCCGTGATCCGCGTCTGGACGACTTCAAGCAGCGCATGCGCGGATCGGTCGAGCGCGAACTCGGCGCCGCCGGTCGCGTGCTCGAAGCGCGGCTGCAGGACTGCGTCAACATGACCGTCATGCGCGGTGTGCTGCGCGAAGTCATCGAGCTGGTCCGGATTCGCGCCAGCGTCGAGGCCGCCGATCGGGTGGCTGCGGCAGCCCAGGCCGCCAACACTGCCTGGGCACTGCGCGAATCGGGCGGCTCGCCCCCTTCGGCACGGGGCTGAGCCTCACCCGCCGGTATAATCAACCGTCCCTCACGACCACTTTTCGCCCTTCAACCGGCGAACGTTCCCCCCCAAATGTCCCACCGCATCCCGGCTCGTGCCGCATCGACTGCGTCGCTTCTTGCGCTCGCGTTTGCTCTGACGATCCCGATGACGCCGGCCGGGGCTGCCAGCAAGATCGGTTCGAGCAGCAAGGCCGGGGCAGCCGCGAGTTCGGCAAAGCCTGCGCCGGCGGGCGTCCCCGCAAGTCAGGGGCTCGGCGCACAGGGCGCCCCGCAGATCGCCGCGCGCTCATGGCTGCTCATGGACCTCACCACCGGCCAGCTGCTCGCCGCAAGTGATCCCGACATGCGGGTCGAGCCGGCGTCACTCACCAAGCTGATGACCGCCTATCTCGTCTTCAATGCGATTCAGGACAAAAAGCTCGCCCTCGACGCCCGCCCGCCGGTCTCGGCCTATGCCTACAAGGCGATCGGCTCGCGGATGTTCGTCGAGCCGGCCAACCCGGCCACCATCGACGAACTGCTTCACGGCCTGATCATCCAGTCGGGCAACGACGCGGCGATCATCCTGGCCGAAACGCTCGGCGGCAGCGAAGAGGGCTTCGTCAAACAGATGAATGCGCAGGCTCAGAACATGGGGCTCAAGAACACGCGCTTTACCAATGCCTCGGGTCTGCCCGATGCGCAGCACTATTCCACCGCGCGCGATCTGGCAACCCTGAGCGCCCGGCTGATCCAGGATCATCCCGATTTCTACAAGCTCTACGCCCAGCGCGATTACACCTTCAACGGCATCAAGCAGCCCAACCGCAATCGCCTGCTGTTCATCGACCCGTCGGTCGACGGCGTGAAAACCGGCCATACCGATGCCGCCGGCTTTTGCCTGATCGCCTCGAGCCAACGCGATCAGCCGGGTCTGGGCGTTTCACGACGGCTGCTGTCGGTGGTGCTGGGCACCGCCTCGGAGTCGGCCCGGGCGATCGAATCGCAAAAGCTGCTCAATTACGGCTATTCGGGCTTCGAGCTGGTCGAGCTCTTTCCCAAGGGCAAGCCGGTTGGCACCTACCGGGTCTGGAAGGGCGCGGCGCCGGAGGTCAAGGCCGGATTCAACGGCAGCATCCTGGTGACCGTGCTGCGAGGCCAGGCTGATCGCGCCAAAGCCGACATCGAGCGCACCGAGCCGCTGATTGCACCGATCGCCCGGGGCCAACGACTGGGCACGCTGCACGTCAAACTCGACGACAAGCTTCTCACCGATTACCCACTGATCGCGCTCGATGAGGTCGAGCAGGCCGGCTTTCTGGGCCGCAGCTGGGACAGCCTTCAACTCTGGTTCAAACGATGAGCGACTCGCAGATCGTCTATCTCAATGGCGACTTCATGCCGATCGAAGAAGCCCGGGTGCCGGTGCTCGATCGCGGCTTCATCTTCGGCGACGGCGTCTATGAAGTGGTGCCGGTCTATGGCCGCCAGCCGTTTCGATGGTCTCAGCACTACACACGCCTCGAGCGCAGCCTGGGTCGGCTGCGCATCGACAATCCTTTTGACGCCGACGGCTGGCGGGGGCTGGTCGATGCCCTGATCGCCCGCCATCCCTGGGACGATCAGTTCATCTACCTGCAGGTCACCCGCGGCGTCGCAAAGCGCGACCATGCCTTCCCGAAGGGCGTCACGCCGACGGTCTTCGGCATGAGCAGTGCGCTGCCGCTGGTGCCCGCGCAGCAGCTTGCCCACGGCGTGAGCGCGGTGTCACTGCCCGATGAACGCTGGCTCAACTGCGACATCAAATCCACCTCGCTGCTGGGCAATGTGCTGGCGCGCCAGAGTGCAATCGATGCCGGCGCCGCCGAGTGCGTGATGTATCGCGACGGTTTCCTCACCGAGGGGTCGTCCAGCAACATCTGGGTGGTGCGCGACGCTCGGGTGCTGGCACCGCCGCGCGACCGGCTGATCCTCGAAGGTATCCGCTACGGTCTGCTGCAGGAGCTGTGCGAGTCGCAGGGCTTGCCCTTCGAGATGCGCCCGATTTCACGTACCGAAGTCGAATCGGCCGACGAGCTGATGCTCAGTTCGGCCACCAAGGAGGTGCTGCCGATCACCCGCCTCGACGGCCGCCCGGTCGGCAGCGGCGAGCCGGGCCCGGTCTTTGCCCGGCTGCACGCCGCCTATCAGCAGGCCAAGGCCGCCTCGGCCAGCACTGCCGCCAGAGGGTCGCCATGACGGCTGCTGACGCCCCGGGCGCCGCTGACACCCCCGGTGGTGCCGCCGATGGCCCGGTCGACCGACTCTCGCAATTGCTGCAGTTTCCGGTCGACTTCCCGATCAAGATCATGGGCGCCCGAGTCGATGAGTTTGCCAACGAGGTCGCCGCGGTCATCACCCGCCATGCGCCCGACTTCGATGTCGCGACCCTCGAATTGCGCAGCTCGAGCAAAGGCAATTACCTCGGGCTGACTGCCACCATCCGCGCCACCTCACGCGACCAGCTCGATGCGATCTATCGCGAGCTGACCTCGCATCCGCTGGTCAAGGTCGTCCTGTAGACGGGCGAGCCAGCTTTGTCTTTGCCAGCGGCCGTGATCCTGATTCGCCCCTTGCGCGCAGCACCCTATCTGCCGACGCTTGAGGCGATGCGTGCTTTCACCGCCAACCGCGATGAACAGACCACCGACGAGATCTGGCTGATCGAGCATCCGCCGGTTTTCACACAAGGGCTCTCCGGAAAACCGGAGCATGTGCTTACTACCAGCGAGATTCCCGTCATTCAGACCGAGCGCGGCGGGCAGGTCACTTATCACGGTCCGGGGCAAGTGGTGGCCTACACCCTGATCGACCTGCGCCGGCGCGCGTTCGGTGTGCGCGACCTGGTCTGCCGGCTCGAAGCCGCCGCGATCGATGTGTGTGCGGCGCACGGCGTGCGCGTCATGCGAAAACCCGGCGCCCCGGGGCTCTACCTGAGTACGCCCGAGCCCGGCGCCAAGATCGCCTCGCTTGGCCTGAAGGTCAGCCGGGGCTGCAGCTTTCATGGCATTGCCCTGAACGTCGAGATGGACCTGCGCCCATTTGAGTCGATCAACCCCTGCGGGTATGCTGGCCTGGCGGTGACCGATCTGGCGCGTGCCGGCCCGGTGCGCCATCCCGATCTCGCCCTCGTCGCCCACGAACTGGGCGAGGCCCTGTCCGATCACCTTCAGCGCGAATGACCGATCCTGCCGCCCCTGTCAGCCCCTCGCCCGCCGTGACCCCGGCGGCCACGCCCGCCACAGCCGACATGGCCGCCGCCGTTGCCGCACCTGCCTACGACCCGTCGGCCAAGCACAAGGGTGCCGGCAAGACCGCCCGCATCCCGATCAAGGTGGTCCCGGCGAGCGAGGTGCTTCGCAAGCCGCCCTGGATCCGGGTGCGGGCGGCCACTTCTACCAGCCGCTTCACCGAGATCAAGCAGATCCTGCGCGAGCATCGGCTGCACACTGTCTGCGAAGAAGCCTCCTGCCCCAACATCGGCGAGTGCTTCGGCAACGGTACGGCCACCTTCATGATCATGGGCGACAAGTGCACGCGGCGCTGCCCGTTCTGCGATGTCGGCCACGGACGTCCCGACCCGCTCGATGCCGAGGAGCCCGACAACCTGGCGCGTACGATCGCCGCCCTGCGCCTGTCGTATGTGGTCATCACCTCGGTCGACCGCGACGATCTTCGCGATGGCGGCGCGCAGCATTTCGTCGACTGCATCCGGCAGGTCCGGGCCCAGTCGCCGTCAACCCGGATCGAAGTGCTGGTGCCCGACTTTCGCGGGCGACTCGACCGGGCGCTGGCCATCCTCGAGGCAGCACCCCCCGACGTCATGAACCACAACCTCGAGACCGTGCCGCGGCTCTATAAGGAGGCCCGCCCCGGCTCCGATTACATCCACTCGCTCAAGCTGCTGGCCGACTTCAAGCAGCGCGTGCCGGGCGTGCCGACCAAGTCGGGGCTGATGGTCGGGCTGGGCGAAACCGACGACGAGATCGTGCAGACCATGCGCGACATGCGCGCCCACGACATCGACATGATCACCATCGGCCAGTACCTTGCGCCAACGTCTCACCATCTGCCGGTGCGCCGTTATGTGCACCCTGATGTCTTCATCGAGTTCGAAGCCACAGCGATGGCCTTAGGGTTCACTCACGCCGCGGTCGGTGCCATGGTTCGATCTTCCTATCACGCCGATCAGCAGGCCCATGCCGCTGGCGTCGGCGCTGGCGCGCCTGACACCTGAGCAAGGGCCATCGCCAACAGAAAATTGTCCTACGGGTCGGTGGATACCGCCACGTCCGGCAAGTCATCAACCACGGTGGCCAATCGGCAGCGCTTGGCTTCATGTATCGATAGCGACCCGGTATCGACCTGCATTTGACCGACCAGCGGACGAAAACCCGCGCCCGACAGACACCGACCTGTCCGGTGTTTAAGCCATCATTACCTGACAAAGCCCCACCGAAACACCGTCAGGCGAACATGAACCTCATTCGACTATTGCTCGTGGTTGGCATTGCCGGTGGTGGCTACACTTCTTTAAAGCAATACGGCTGCAAAGCGGTCCAAGTTGCGTCCGGGGCAGCCTCCAGCGCAAACGGCTTTGCGTCTCTGCCTCCAGTCGATGGCCAATGTTCGCGCAAGGTTTATGTGCTCGCAGCTAAAAACTGCCCGGGCGAAGATGCCAAGCGCGCCGACCGCCTTGCGGCTGATCTCTCCCGAAAAGGCATACCCGTTGAGCGCACCAACAGCGCCCGCTTCAGTCTCAGCAGGCCCCTTGAGAGCGACGTCAGGACACGTCTATCGCAAGTCATGGAAGGTCCGCTGCCGACCGTTTTCATAGACGGCCGAGCGAAATCCAATCCCACGGTTGATGAGGTGATTGCTGAATTCCGGGGAAATCGATGAGCGATCAGCGCCGCAACCGTGCGATCAGTTCCGCACAGGCCAGCACCAGTGCCAGGATGATCGAGTTGGAGACGAGCCCGGCAAGGATGGCGTCGACAGAACTCGAAGACGCGCTTGGCATGGTGGCAGCAAGCATCACGGCGACAAACACCACACCCAGGACCAGAGGAATGACTCGCCCAGTCACGGCAGCGGTTCTGCGCATCGTGACCACCAGCGCGACGATCAACCCGATGCGGAACAGATCGGTCAGTTGCGAGAGCACAAGATCGGTCACAACGACTCGCTTCTTGAAACACGACCCGGGCCAAGGTCTCGATGCCACCTCGGCCCGGTGATCGGCATTCACTTATTTGCCGGTGTCGCCAGCGAAGATGTCCTTCTTGTGTGTACCGCCCGGCACGAAAAGGGTGCCGATGACGACCGTCATGACGGCGATCACGATGGCGTACCACAAGCCCGAATAGATATTGCCGGTCTGTGCCGAGATCGCGAAGGCCGTTGCCGGCATCAGGCCACCGAACCAGCCGTTGCCGATGTGGTAAGGCAGTGACAGGCCCGAGTAGCGGATGCGGGTCGGGAACAGTTCAACCAGCATGGCGGCGATCGGGCCGTAGACCATCGTCACCAGCAGAACCAGGTAGGTCAGGGTCAAGATGATCGTGATCTTCTGCGAGGTGAAGATGTCAAAGAAGTTCTGAGCCTTGGCAACGGTGGTGTTGTCGGCCGGCACCAGCGGGTAGCCGGCCTTCTTGAGCGCAGCGTTCAGGCTGGAGTCGAAGGTGGCTTTGGCCTTCTTCAAATCGTCGCCTGTCAGCTTGCCGGCGTCGTAGGACTCAATCGAGGTTTCACCGACCTTCACCACCGCCGGCGTACCCGGTGCCGCACCTTCGATGGTGTTGTAGTTCACCGAGGTCCGTGCCAACTGAGCCTTGGCGATATCACAGGAGGACGTGAACTTGACCGTACCGGTTGGGTTGAACTGGAACGAGCAGTCTTTCTCATCCACCGTGACCGTCACCGGGGTTTGGTGGGCAGCGTAGATGGCCGGATTGGCGGTCTGCGTCAGGAAGTTAAACACGGGCAGGAGGGTGAGGGCTGCCAGCAGGCAGCCTGTCAGGATGATGGGCTTGCGGCCAATGCGGTCGGACAGCGCGCCGAACACAAGAAAACCACCCGTGCCCAGAATCAGCGACCAGGCGACCATCACGTTGGCCGTGAAACTGTCGACCTTGATCACGTTCTGCATGAAGAAAAGCGCGTAGAACTGTCCGGTGTACCAGACCACGGCCTGCCCCGCGACGAGACCGAGCAGTGCGATCAGCGCGATCTTGCCGTTCTTCCAGTTGCCGAACGCTTCGCTCAACGGCGCCTTGGAGGTGTTGCCCTCTTCCTTCATCTTTTTGAAGGCGGGGCTCTCGTTCATTTGCAGGCGGATGTAGAGCGAGATCGCCAGCAGGAAGATTGAGGCGATGAAAGGAATGCGCCAGCCCCAGGCATTAAATGCCTTGACCATGGTCGGCTTGCCGTCGGCCATCAGCACCGCGACGCCGTCCTTCATAAGGGGCACGTCGGGATAGTTGCCGTTGACATAGCCCTGAACCGACAGAATCACGATCAGCGACAGCAGCAGGCCCAGAGTGGCGGTGGTCTGAATGAAGGCCGTGAAGTAGCCACGCTGGTTGGCGGGGGCGTGTTCGGCGACGTAGATGGCGGCACCACCATACTCGCCGCCGAGCGCCAGGCCCTGCGCCATGCGCAGCAGGATCAGGATGACCGGCGCGGCAACGCCCCAGGATTCGTAGTTGGGCAGTATGCCAACCAGAAACGTCGACACACCCATGATGACAATGGTCATCAGGAAGGTGTACTTGCGACCGATCATGTCGCCAAGCGAGCCGAACACCAGGGCGCCGAACGGACGCACGATGAAGCCCGCCGCAAAGGCGAGCAGCGCAAACACATTGCGTGTGTTCTCGGGAAAAGCGGTGAAGAACTGCGCCCCGATGATGGCGGCAAGAGAACCGTAGAGGTAGAAGTCGTACCACTCGAAAATCGTCCCGGCAGAGGACGCCGCGATGACTTTCTTTTCTTCGCGGGTCATCGCACGCGATCGTTCGCGGGCATCCGTCGCCATGTCGGTCGTAGCCATTGAGCTTGCTCCATGTGTGTATCTGGCACAGCGGCCAGTGATTTTTGAACCACAGTCGAACTGTGGAGCGCGTCTTTTGCTCAGCTGTCTTGATGCAAGCGGCCATCGACTGGTCGCCAGGCAAACACAAGCGCCATTGCGAAAGCGTAACAAAATGTTCATATGCGCGCCACCCGGCTGACGCGGGCAAGCGCTTGCGCAGGCTTGAGCACTTGACCCAACCAGCCTGATCGATAAGCAGAACGATTCAGGGCAGAGCGATAATCACGGGCTGGACTGCCCCTGGTCGACCGGACAGCCCGTCCCGATCTGCAGCTGGTGCCGTCAGACCGCTCATGAACGACGCTCAATACACGACCTTGCCGCAGTGGCCCAATGCTTATCCGGCCAGCGGCGCCGGCGCCACCCTGAAATACCTCAACGAGGATTTCATCGTGACCGAACTGCCGCTGCAGTCACCCTGCGGTGAGGGCGAACACCTCTGGCTGGATATCGAAAAGAATGGCGCCAATACCGCCTTCGTCGCGCAGCAGCTGGCCGAGGCCGCCAGGGTGCAGGAAGTCGACGTGGGCTATGCCGGCCTCAAGGACCGCTACGCCATCACCCGCCAGTGGTTCAGCCTCTATCTGCCGAAAGGCGAGACGCCCGACCTGACCCTGCTTCAGCACCCGGAGTTCAAGGTACTGAGCCAGCGTCGCCACGTGAAGAAGCTTCGCCCCGGCGATCTGCAGGGCAACCGGTTCCGCATCGTGCTGCGTGAGGTGATCGGCGATCGCGACGCCATTGAGGCCAATCTCAAGGCGGTTGCATCAGATGGCGCGCCCAACTACTTCGGCGCTCAGCGCTTCGGCCACGGCGGCGGCAACGTCGAGCAGGGCCGTGCCATGCTTGCGCGCGAAATCCGTGTGCGAAACCCGAAGAAGAAGGGCATCTACCTGTCGGCGGTGCGATCCCTCGTCTTCAATGACGTGCTGGCGCTGCGGATTCAGAACGGGCTCTGGGGCAAGACCCTGCCCGGTGACGTGATGGACGAGGCGGGCAGGCCCACCGGACCGCTCTGGGGACGTGGCCGCGTGATCACCACTGATCAGGCGCAGGCCCTGGAAAACGGCGTGGCTCAACGTCACGCCACCTTGTGCGAGGGCATGGAATACGCCGGTCTGGATCAGGAGCGCCGCGCCCTGGTGGCGAGCCCGGGGCAAATGTCATGGGAATGGCCGCAAGCCAATCAACTGGTGCTTACATTTTCTTTGCCCGCCGGGACTTACGCCACGTCTGTTCTGAACGAACTCCTGCACACCACAGAGCCTGACCGGTACTCGGAGAACGAACCTGCGGCGGCCGAGCCACAATGACATGAGGCCCAGTCCCCGGACGCTGTTGCGCGGACGGTTCAACGAGGGGTCAGGCGGCACTTGGCGCTACCGGTACTTTGCCGCCGTGATGAACTGGGCGAAGGTCTCGCACCAGACCACCACCGCTGTGTACCTGGCAGGCTCGATACCATCAGGAATGGGCACCACAAAGTTTTCAAAGGTCTTGACGTCGCCGACACGCGCCATGCGGCTCTTGAGGCGATTGAAGTCTGCCTCGGTCTCGACGAACTCAGGCGAAAGGTAGAGCTTGTAGTCCGGGCCTGGGGCAAGCCTCCCGGCCAGCGAGATGGCCTTTGGGGCAATCGACACGACGCCTTCACCCCAATGCAATGCGTCGCTGTCTTTCAAGTCTCGCTTGAACATCCCTGTGAACTGGACCTCAGAGCTTGCTGCCTTCAATTCCTCAGCGGAAGGGACGGGAGGCGCGATCAGGATGGGCAGCGCATAGATGCCTGCCGCAAAGCCAGTTGCCGCGACAACACTGTGGGAGGCGACAAGCAGCAGGGTTCGTCGTGTATTCATGACCGGATAGTACGGCCGCCAGTTCGCAACCCGTCAGCTGACAATCAATGATGCTGTCAGCCGCCCGGCAGCAAAGCCTCAATCTCGATACGCAGACTGGCGAAATCGAGCCGCCCAAGCCGGCGCTGCCTGATTCGCCCATCACGCCCGGCCAGCCAGGTGAGCGGCGTGGCCTCGACACCGCCCCATGCCGCGACCGTCTGACCCATCGGGTCGAGCGCCACCGAAAACGGCAGTCGACGACTGGCCGCAAAGTGCAGGACACGGTCGGGGCGGTCGTAGGGCATGGCCACTGCCAGCAGCTCGAAGCCACGCGGCTGATAGTCGTTATGCAGACGAACCAGCTCGGGCATCTCGGCGACGCACACCGCGCAGGTGGTCGCCCAGAAATTGACCAGCACAACCCGGTCGCGAAGCTCGGCAGCGCCGATCCGACGGCCATCGATCAGCGTGTAGGTGAGATCCGGAAGGCGCGACGGTCCGCCCGACAAGCGACCGAACTGGCCACCCGAGAACCGATGCCAGGCCCAGGCTGCCGTGCCGGTCGCAGCCAGTCCGAGCGCGGCCCAGGCCAGGCGGCGGCGCGGCGACTCGAGGGTCGGGGAGTGCTTGTCGGGAGGGGTGGACATACTGGCCGCAGGATCGCCGAAAAAACAATCGGCCCCAGTCTAACCGCGCAGACCGATCGGCGAAGTAAGCTTCGAAGTGAGCGCAAGCTCCGCTGAAGGCGCCTGATCCACCGGGGAGACAGGGCTCTGTCGGTCGACCAAAGACAGCTCAGGCAAAGACGGATTGGAAAACTGCGGCTCGGACAACGACGGCGCAGGCAACTGTCGCTCGGGCAACTGCGGCGGCGGGCAATCGATGGCCACGCACAGCACACGAAGAAAATCGCGCGGCTCGATCCCGGCGTCACTGGGCAGCATCTCGACCAGATGGCGCACCAGCAGTGGCTTGGCCAGCGGCGGCAGCAGCGACACCTGCGCGACCGCACGCTCGAGGGCATCCAGCGTCAGGGCGCCGGACGAGCCACCGATCGAGGCCAGCCCCAGCGCCCGGATCGATGCATTGGCGGCCCGATCGGCTCGCGCCTCATTCAGATCGACGCTGGCAGCCAGCAGTCCGAAGAGCACCCGGATACTGCGGGCGGCGATCGGCTCGAGCATCACTGAGCGGCCCATCTGCCTGGTGCGCGGCATCAGCCGCACGCGCAGCAAGGTGAAGTAAATCCACTCGCGCAGCGTGAGGCGTCCGTCGGCGACCACCACCGCCCGGGCGGTCTCCAGCAGGCTCTGGCGGGCCGAGGGCGACATCATGCGCAGCCGCGCCACAGCCAGCTCCAGTAACGGCCACTGCAGCGGCCGCAGGGAGGTCAAGGGCAACTCGAGCAGCGCCTGGCGCAGTTGGGCATGGCGAGCGGCTGCGCTTGACCATCCTTCGCCCCAGCGGG
>CANKWX010000089.1 GCA_947487165.1 Burkholderiales bacterium | reverse complement strand
GTGGTCGACGGCAATATCGAAAATCCGGAGCAGGTTTCCGACGCGCTGATCCGCGCGGTCAAGAAGTCCGGGGCACGCGCCAAGGCGGCTGCCCTGGCCTTGCCCTCGTCGGCGGTGATCTCCAAACGCATCATGCTTCCGGCCGGATTGCTTGAAGAGGACTATGACCTTCAGGTCGAGTCCGAGGCCAGCCAGTACATCCCGTTCTCGATCGATGAGGTCAACCTCGATTATCAGATTCTCGGGATGGCGGCCCAGTCGACCGAAGATGTCGAGATCCTGCTGGCCGCATCACGCAAGGAAAAAGTCGAAGATCGCGTCGCCGTGGCCGAGATGGCGGGGCTGACGCCGACGGTGATCGACGTCGAGCCCTATGCTGCCCGGATCGCCATCGATCATGTGATCAGCTTCATGCCGAATCACGGCGAGGGGCTGGTTCTGGCCGTCTTCAATATCGGACAGAGCAACACCAGCCTCACCGTGGTGTTCAACGGCCAGACCATCTTCGAGCGTGACCAAGCCTTCGGCGGCCAGATCCTGACGCGGGAAATCATGCGCCTTTATGGCCTGACCTTCGAAGAGTCGGAGCAAAAAAAGCGTGCGGGCGAACTGCCCGACAATTATGCCGCCGAGCTGCTGGCGCCCTTTGTCGAGCAGGCCACGGTTGAAGTCGCCCGCGCGTTTCAGTTCTTCTTCACATCGACCCCTTATTCGCGCGTCGACCGGGTTATCCTTGCAGGAGGCTGTGCGGTGACGCCAGGCTTGGCCGAGTCGATTGCCGACCGATGTCGAGTACCGACCGAGATCATGAGTCCGTTCCAGGGAATGGAAGTCGCCAGCACGATTCGTGAGCGTCAGTTTCGTCTCGATGCGCCGGCGCTGATGGTCGGTTGCGGTCTTGCCATGCGCAGGTTCGACAAATGAGCGCTGCCGCAAACACCAAGGCCGCGGATCCGCTGGCACGCGAGCTTGTCCCGATCCGGATCAATCTGCTGCCGCACCGGGAACTGAAGCGCGAGCGCAAGAAGAAAGACTTCGTCGTCCTGACGTCGCTCGTGGCAGTTGCCGGCATCGTGACCGTTTATGCCATTGGTGTGGCCATCAATCATCAGATCAGCGTCCAATCTGACCGCAATGCTTTCATCAAGACCGAAACCACTAAGCTCGAGGGCCAGATTGTCGACATTGCTACGCTGCGCGACGAGATCGCGGCGCTCAAGGCCAGGCAGCAGGCGGTCGAGGAGCTGCAGAGCGACCGTACCGTACCGGTCCATCTGTTCGACGAGCTGGTCAGGTTGGCGCCTGAGGGCCTTTATTTGCGCCAGCTCAAGCAGGAAGGCCGTACGATTTCGCTCAATGGCCTGGCCCAGACTAACGAGCGGGTCGCAGACCTCTTGAAGCGGCTGTCCGAGAGCAGCCCGTGGCTTTACAAGCCCGAGCTCACCGAAATCAAGGAAATCGTTTTGGCTGCGGGGCCCGGTCAGAAGGAAGGCAGGACGATCTTCGAGTTCGCGCTCAACGTCCTGGTCAAGCCGCAGGAGGTCACTGAGAGTGCGACTTCCGACCCTCGCCCTTCCTCACAGACCCAGTCTGCCGAACCGACCAAGGTCGGGTCGGCGCGATAGCGGCGGAGACTCACGATGGCCAAGCTTTCCGCCATAAATTTCAACCTCGATTTATCGAGGGTGACCGACCAGCTAAGCGGATTGCGTGGCAGGCATCCTGGTTTGTGGCCAGTTCTGCCGCGCGCGATGCTGCTCGTGATGCTGTTTACCTCGCTCTTGCTGCTCGGCTGGCTTTTCTACTGGCATGGTCTGATCGATGAGCTTGATGTCGGTGCCCAGCAGGAAATCGCGCTCAAGGCAACCTACGTCGACAAGCTCAAGCAGGCGGTGAATCTGGTCGGATTGCGCAAGCAGAAGGAGCAGGTTGCTCAGTATGTGAGCCAGCTCGAAAAGCAGTTGCCCAGCAAAGCTGAAATGGACGCGCTGCTCACCGACATCAATCAGGCGGGCGTCGGGCGCGGCGCCGGCCTCAAGCTCTTCAAGCCCGGCCAGGTGGTCGTCAAGGACTATTACGCCGAGCTGCCGATCACAGTCAGGGTCATCGGCAATTACCACGATCTCGGTGCGTTTGCGAGCGACCTCGCCAACCTGCCGCGGATCGTCACCCTCAACAATGTGTCCATCTCGCAACTCGAGAAATCATCGAATCTGGTGATGGATGCGACCGCCAAGACTTTCCGCTACCTCGACTCCGAGGAAATCGCAGAGCAGCGGGCTGTCGCCAACAAGAAAAAGCCAGGCGAGGCGAAGAAATGATGTCGACTGTGATGTCTGGTCGGGTAGGGCGCAGGGCCTGTGTCATCGTGATCGGTTTTGTTGCAGCCTTGTCTGTCGGTTGCACCGCCGGCGATGAAGAACTTCAGGCCTGGATGGACGAAAGCCGGCGCAACACGCCGGTGTCGATCACCAAAGTCGCCGAGCCCAAGGTGTTTGCGCCCTTTCGCTATCCGGCGACGTCCGAGGTTGATCCTTTCAATGCCGCCAAGCTCAGAGTGGGCATCGAGTCACCGACACGCAACGGCCCGAAAGGGCCCGACATGGGCAGGCTGCGTGAACCGCTCGAATCCTATTCGCTCGATGCGTTCAAGATGGTCGGCAATCTGAAGCAGGGTGCGATGGTGGTCGGATTGCTGAAATCCGACAGTGCGGTTCATCAGGTTCGAGTCGGCAACTATATCGGGCAGAATTTCGGCCGCATCGTTGCCATCTCCGAAACCGAAGTTGCGGTACGGGAATCGGTCCAGGATGCAGCGGGCGATTGGGTCGAACGAGATACCGCATTGCGGTTGCAGGAGTCTGGCAAATGAAGCGCAGCGCAAGGGTCGCAAACCTGCATCGGGTCTGCTTCGGTGACGGTGCGGTCAAGCTGATCGCCATGCTGGCGCTCTTCGTGGCCATGATCGGGGCCGCCTCGCCGGCATTGGCCGAGTCGAATTCGATCGAATCTGTCGTGTCGGTCATGCAGGGCAATCAGACCGAGCTGCGGTTGCGTCTCAAAGAGCCCCTCAAGACCGCGCCGGTCAGTTTCACCGTTGCCAGCCCGCCGCGTCTGGCCTTCGATCTGCCCGATACCGTCAACGGGATGGGCAAGAACACCGTCGAACTGACGCAAGGCGATATTCGCAGTGTGACGATCGTGCAGGCCGGCGGCCGTTCGCGGGTCGTACTCAATCTTCGGGGCGCCGTGACCAACCAGATGCGCCTTGATGGCGATTCGCTGGTGGTGTCGGTCACACCGGTTCAGTCGGGCTCATTCGTGGCGGCCCCGTCGGCGTTTGCGCTGACTCAGCAGGCGCGCTCGGCCGCGGGCGCACCGGCTGTCGCGCCGCCAGGCCCTGCCCTTGCGGGTACCACGACCTCGGTGCCTGTTGCTGCGGCCACCGCCGACAACGCCGCCAGCGGCACCGGCAGCGTGCTGCGCGACATCGATTTTCGGCGCGGCAAAGACAACGACGGCCGCATCGTGGTCGACATGTCCAGTTCCCAGACCGGCGTCGATATCCGACAGCAGGGCCAGCAGATCATCGTCGACTTCCTCAAGACCCGGGTCCCCGAGAACCTTCGCCGCAAACTCGATGTGAGCGACTTCGGCACGCCGGTGCGCTCGGTGCGCATCTTTCCGCAGGGCGATAACGCCCGCATCGTGATTGAGCCGAGCGGACTGTGGGAGCAGAACGCCTACCAGAGCGAGAACCAGTTCGTGATCGAGGTCAAGCCGGTCAAGGAAGACCCCAACAAGCTCAATCCTGGCGGGCGCGCCGGCTATCGCGGCGAAAAGCTGTCGCTGAATTTCCAGAATGTCGACATCCGCGCGCTGCTGCAGGTGATCGCCGACTTCACCAACCTGAACATCGTCGTGCGTGATTCGGTGGCCGGCAACCTGACCCTGCGACTGAAAGACGTGCCCTGGGATCAGGCGCTCGACATCGTGCTGCAGTCGAAGAACCTCGACATGCGCAAAAACGGCAACGTCATCCTGGTGGCACCGCGTGACGAACTCGCCACGCAGGAAAAACTCGAGCTCGAATCGAAAATGCAGATCTCCGAGATCGAGCCGAGCCGACTCGAGGTCTTCCAGCTCAACTATCAGAAAGCCGAGGCGGTCCAGAAGCTGCTCTCCGACGACAAGCAGAAGGTGCTGTCCAAGACCGGCAGCGCAGTCACCGACATTCGCACCAACAAGCTCTTCGTTCGCGATACCAGCGCCCGACTCGACGAAGTTCGCCGAATCATCTCGCAGCTCGACGTGCCGGTACGCCAGGTGCTGATCGAAGCCCGGATCGTCGAAGCCGATGACCTCTTTTCGCGCAATCTCGGCGTCAAGCTCGGCTACAACGATCTGAAGAGCACTTACTACACCACCGCCAGCCAGATCGATCCGGTGACCGGCCTACCGGTGGCCATCAACGTGCCTATCTATGGTGCCGGCTCGGCCCTCGCGGGCAGCAATGCCTATTCGACCCTGTCGGGCAATCTGCAGGGCGTGGCTGATCTGTCCTCCCAGCTCGGTTGCAGTGCCTCAGGCACTTGCGCGGTGGGTCTTGGTCGTGCCACGCCGCTGGCCAACACCAACTTCGTGAACCTGCCGGCAGCCGCCCTCAATGGTTCGAATCCGGCAAGCTTTGCGATCAGCCTTTTCGGATCGTCGCTCACCCGCTTCCTGAATCTCGAAATCTCGGCCCTCGAAGCCGACCAGCGCGGCAAGGTGGTCTCAAGCCCGCGCGTGCTGGCTGCCGATCAGGGCAAGGCGGTGATCGAGCAGGGTACCGAGCTGCCCTACCAGAGCGCGACCTCGAGCGGCGCCACCTCGATCTCCTTCAAGAAAGCCACGCTGCGTCTGGAGGTCGTGCCGCAGATCACGCCCGAGGGCAATGTGATCATGAAGGTCAAGGTCAACCGTGATGCGGTCGGTCGGATCACGCCAGCCGGCTTTGCGATCGATACCCGTGCGGTCGAGACTGATGTGCTGGTTGAAAACGGCGGCACGGTGGTCATCGGCGGCATCTACGAGCAGGTCGAGAGCAACCAGGTCAACAAGGTGCCTTTCCTGGGAGACCTCCCGTTCGTGGGGGCGCTGTTCCGCAACAACACGCGTACCAACAACAAGACCGAACTCCTGGTGTTTCTCACACCTCGTGTCGTGGCCGACGCCACGGCCGTTCGCTGATTGTCGAGGATGAAGCAGATGCTGCAGCAATGGTCAGAAAAATCCCGATGGCTGGTGAAGGCGGCTGCCGCCATGGCCGCAGCCGCGATGTTGCTCACCTCGAGCGGCTGCAGTGATAGCGGCGCAACCGGTGGTGGGACCACGACGACCACGACGAGCACGAGCACCACCCCGAGCCCTACGGCGGGCGGCTCGATTTCGGTCGGCGCGGGCACCGCGTCGACGCTGGCATCGGCAACCGGATCGTCGATCACCTTGACGGCTGTGGTCAAAAATTCAGGTAATGCCGGTGTCGCGGGTCAGGCGGTTGTCTTCTCGACAACCGATGCCGGTGTGACGATCGTGAATCCGGAAAAGTCGACCGATCCGACCGGTACTGCGACCGGCATAGTGGTCATAGGTGCCGGCCCGACCAGCAATACCAACCGGACGATTGAGATCGTGGCCACCTCTGGAGGGCTCACGGTCAAGAAGAGTGTTCAGGTGGTCGGCAGCACCCTCACAGTGACCGGCCCGGATGCGGTGGCTCAAAACACGGCGGCGGAGTATGTTGTTACCGTGCGCGACTCGGCCTCGAACCCGCTGGCATCGCAAGCGGTCACAGTCACCTCGCAGGCCGGCAACATGATTGCTGTGGCTGGAAGCAACGCTGCGACGGATGCACAAGGGCAGTTCAAGTTCTCGGTCACAGCCTCCAAAGCCGGAACCGACACGCTCACCATTGCCGCGGCCGGTGTCAGGTCAGTCAAGTCATTCTCGGTCTCGGGTGACCAGTTGTCCTTTGTCGGCGCTCCGGCTGAGGTAACGGTCAGTACCGCTGTACTCCTCACACTCAACCTGCTCAAAGACGGAGTGGCCTTTCCCAACCAGTTGGTTACCCTGGCAGCCACCCGCGGCACGCTGTCGACCAATTCAGTCACGACCGATGCATCCGGCAGGGCAACGGCGACGATCACCTCGCCCACCGCCGGCATCACCGAAGTCAATGCCAGCGCGAACAACCTGATCGCTACCTCGCGCATCGAGTTCGTCTCAACAAACCCCTCCAAGATCAACCTGCAGGCCAGCCCCTCGACGGTTGCGACCAACACCGCCGGATCGTCGTCCAATTCAAGTCAGCTGATTGCAACCGTCCGCGATGCCGCCGACAACCCGGTCAAAAACTTCCGCGTCAATTTCAGTTTTGTGGCTGACCCGAGTAATGGACGGATCGAGCCGGGCTTTGCCACCACCGACAGTAACGGCACTGCATCGACGGTGTTCATTCCGGGCCCGAATTCAAGCGGAAACAATGCTGTGGTGGTTTCGGCGAGCCTGCCGGCCGCCCCCTCGGTGGCCGCCAATCAGGCAACGCTCACTGTTTCGCGCAGCGTGCTGGTCGTGCGCATCGGCACAGGCAATGAGATCGAGAAGATCGACGACACCAAGAACGGTATGCCCTATACCGTGATCGTGTCCGATTCGAGTGGCAATCCGGTAAAGGACGTGCTGATCCAGGCGAGCCTGGTACCGCTGCGCTATTTCAAGGGCTTCTATACCTGGGACGGCAAAAAATGGGCGACGCAGTACACGCTCGACCCCGTCCCGCCCGCCTTGGAAGGCGTAACGGTGACCAACATTTATCAGTGCGCCAATGAGGACACCAACGGCAACGGCCAACTCGACCCGCCTCAGGGCTTGAGGCTGGGCGAAGACGACCCTGCCAACACCATCGGCAATGGTGACGGATTACTGACACCCGGCAATCCTGCCGTCGTTAGCTTCGATCCCGGTTTCGAGAATGGTAAGACGAATGCACTTGGTTATCTCGACATGCGGGTCATCTATCCTCGCGAATTCGCCTCCTGGCTAGAGATGCGGTTGCGGGTAACAGCGGTGGTTGCAGGTACCGAGGGTGCGAGTACTGCCACGTTTATTCTCCCAAGGATTGCCTCTGACTACACCAGCGAGACGATTACGCCTCCCGGCGTTGACAGCCCTTACGGTCGAGCGTCTTCTTGTACAAACCCGAACTAAGTCCCGATCCTCGACCGATAACCGTTGACCCCAGACACACCCACCGCTGCACACGGCCCGGCTCCAGACCGGGCCGTTTTTCTTGTCGGCATGATGGGTGCCGGCAAGACCACGATTGGCCGGCGCCTTGCACGCCGGCTCGGTTGGTCCTTCGTTGATGCCGACCGCGAACTCGAATCGCGCATGGGCGTGTCGATTGCCACCATCTTCGAACTCGAAGGCGAAGAAGGCTTTCGTCGTCGTGAAGTCGCCCTGATCGACGAGCTCACCCAACGGGTCGAGACCGTGGTGGCCACCGGCGGCGGCGCTGTGCTCAACGAACGCAACCGCGAAGTGCTGCATGAGCGTGGCTGCGTGGTCTATCTGCATGCGGCGCCCGGCGATCTGTGGCACCGGCTCAAGCGCGATACGGTTCGCCCGCTGCTGCGCGCGCCCGATCCGCGGGCTCGCATCGAGGCGCTGGTGCTGGCCCGCGATCCGCTCTATCGTGGTGCCGCCCACCTGATCGTCGAGACTGGGCGCCAGCCGGTTGATCGTGTGGTGGGTGCGGTGCTCGCGGGTTTGCCGTCATCGATCACGGCTGCCAACCTCGGGCCTCCCAGCCTCGATCCGCCCAGCCTCGATCCGCCGTCTGATGCCAGCCTCGCTGAGAGCCGCCCCAACGATGATTGAACTGAATGTCGCGCTCGGCGAGCGCTCCTACCCGATCCTGATCGGCCGCGGCCTGCTGGGCGACTGCGAGCCGCTGCAGAGACTGGCCGCCGGGCGGCAGGTGGCGATCGTGACCGACAGCAACGTGGCGACGCTGCATGGGCCCGCGATCCGGCAATTGCTGGCGGGCCATGCGGCCGCGCTGATCGAAGTGGTCATGCCGGCCGGCGAGGCCCACAAGACCTTCGACTCGCTCAACCTGATCTTCGATGCGCTGCTCGAGTCGCGCTTCGATCGCGGCGCGCTGCTGGTGGCGGTGGGTGGTGGCGTGGTCGGCGACATGGCGGGTTTTGCCGCGGCGGTCTATCAGCGCGGCATCGATTTTGTGCAGGTGCCAACCACCTTGCTGGCGCAGGTCGATTCGTCGGTCGGCGGCAAGACCGGCATCAATCATCCGCTTGGCAAGAACATGATCGGCGCCTTCCATCAGCCGCGGCTGGTGCTGATCGACGTCGATACCCTGATGACCCTGCCCGAGCGCGAGCTGTCGGCCGGGCTGGCTGAAGTGATCAAGCACGGCGCGATTGCCGATGCCGCCTACTTCGATGGGATCGAGCGCGACATGCCGGCCCTGAGGGCCCGCGATGCGCGCGCGCTGATCGATGCGGTGGCGCGTTCCTGCGAGATCAAGGCCTCGGTGGTCGAGCGCGACGAGCGCGAGGGCGGGCTGCGGGCGATCCTGAATTTCGGTCATACCTTCGGCCATGCGATTGAAGCCGGGCTTGGCTATGGCGAGTGGCTGCACGGTGAGGCGGTGGGTGCCGGGATGGTGATGGCGGCCGATCTGTCGCATCGGCTCGGGCTGATCGATGCCGGCATTCTGAAGCGTCTGCAGTCACTGGTGGTCGCGGCCGGTCTGCCGATGCGCGGCCCGGCCTGGCCCTCGACCCGCTATGTCGAGCTGATGTCGGTCGACAAGAAGGCCGAGCGCGGCACGCCGCGTTTCGTACTGCTCGAGCGGCTTGGTGGTGCGCGCGTGCAGCGGGTGCCCGATGAGCCGCTGCTGGCCACACTGGCTGCCTGTACCAGCGTCAGCACAAGCGTCACCCCAAGCGCCTGATCGCCGCGCATGGAAGATCTCTTCACCGCCTCCGGTAAACGGCTCGCCCCCTACGCGGCCGATCCGATGCGCAGCCGTGGCCGCCTGCATCCCGAATCGTCGCCGCAGGGTCGCGACGAGTTCCAGCGCGATCGCGACCGCATCGTGCACAGCGCGGCCTTTCGCCGGCTCGAATACAAGACGCAGGTCTTCGTCAACCATGAAGGCGACCTGTTTCGCACGCGGCTGACCCACTCGATCGAGGTCGCCCAGATCGCGCGCACCATCGCTCGGCAATTGCGGCTCAACGAAGATCTGACCGAGGCGATCTCGCTCGCCCACGACCTCGGTCACACCCCTTTCGGCCATGCCGGGCAGGATGCGCTTAATGCGTGCATGCAGCCCTGGGGCGGTTTCGAGCACAACCTGCAGTCGCTGCGCGTGGTCGACGAGCTCGAAGAGCGCTATGGCGATTACGACGGGCTGAACCTGTGTTTCGAGACCCGCGAGGGCGTCCTCAAGCATTGTTCGCTGCCCAATGCCGAACGGCTGGGCGAGATCGGCCTGCGCTTCATCGAACGCCGTCGGCCTTCGCTCGAGGCGCAGCTTGCCAACCTTGCCGATCAGATCGCCTACGTCAATCACGATGTCGACGACGGTTTGCGCTCGGGGCTGCTGAAGGTTGCACAGATGATGGAGGTCGAGCTTTTCGGGCGTCATCACCGGGTGGTGCTCGACCGATTTCCGCAGGTCGGCGAGCGTCGGCAGGTCTATGAAACCGTGCGCAGGATGATCAATGAACTGGTGCTCGATCTGACCGCCTGCAGCCAGGCCCTGATCGATGACGCCTCCCCCGAATCCATCGACGATGTTCGGGCGGCTCCGGCGCTGATCGGGTTCTCGACCGAGGTCGGTGCGCAGTCGCTCGCGCTCAAGCAGTTTCTCTTCGAGAACCTCTATCGGCACTACCGGGTGGTCCGCATGACCTCCAAGGCGGCGCGTGTGGTGGTCGAGCTCTTCGAGGCTTTTGTCGATGACATCCGCCTGCTGCCCGACGAACACAAGCGCAAGGCCGAACGCGACCGTCATCGCGCGGTCGCCGACTACATCGCCGGCATGACCGATCGCTATGCGATCAAGGAGCATCGGCGGCTGTTCTCGGTCGACGAGACCTGAGCGGATTGCGCGATGGCAAGAGTGCTTCGGCAGGTGGTCGCGGCTCATCCTCACCATGTGATCCAGCGGGGGCACAACCGCCAGCGGGTGTTTGTTGATGACACCGATCGTGGCCAATACCTTGCCTGGCTGCTCGAGGCCAGTCTGAAGCACGAGGTGGCGGTGCACGCCTATGTCCTGATGGACAACCATGTTCATCTGCTGTGCACACCCTCACAGGATGAGGCGCTGTCGCAGATGATGCAGACCGTCGGGCGGCGCTATGTCCGCTGGTTCAATCGCCGCCATGCCCGCTCCGGCACCCTGTGGGAGGGGCGCTTTCGCTCGTCGCTGATCGAGACCGATCGCTATCTGATTGCCTGCCAGCGCTATATCGAGACCAACCCGCTGAGGGCCGGCATGGTCGAAGCGGTGGCCGATTGGACCTGGTCGAGTCATCGGCACAATGTCGGGCTGCGGCTTGACCCGCTGGTGAAGGCGCATCCGACGATCTGGGCGCTCGGTAACACCCCGTTCGAGCGTGAGTCGGCCTATCGCCGGCTCTTCGACGAGTCGATGCTCGAGTCCGAACTCGAATGGCTGCGCCAACGGCTGATGGGCGGAAAGCCGGCAGCGAGCACTGACTTTCAGCGCAGCCTCGAGGCCAGTCACGGCCTGCGACTTATTCCCCGTCCCGTCGGTCGCCCTGCAAGAAAAAAATCGGGGTCAGATGAACATTAAGTGACGCACACCCCGCTCGAAAACCCCCAAGACGGAAAATCTCATCTGACCCTGATTTCAGTCTAGTGGCTTCCCAAATTACAATAACTCTCATCTGACCCCGATTTTTCCGCTTGAGCGGCTTGTTGCGCTGCACTATTCTTCGAAGTCCTGTATTTCGGAGGTGTGACATGGCGCTGCCCAAGGCTCAGGGTCTCTACGACCCCTCCAACGAGCACGACGCGTGCGGCGTCGGATTCGTCGCTCATATCAAGGGCGCCAGAAGCCACTCGATCGTCCAGCAGGGTCTGCAGATCCTGCTCAACCTCGATCACCGTGGCGCCACCGGCGCC
>CANKWX010000088.1 GCA_947487165.1 Burkholderiales bacterium | reverse complement strand
GCAGGTCGGTCGGGTTCGACAGCAGCACGGTCAGCCGGTTGCCTCGCTTGGCAATCGGCACGATGAGGGTCTCGGCCAGCAGCTTCGTATCGATCAGGTCCGTCAGCAGCATGCCCGCATCGAGCGCCGCGAGGTCCATCATCGGCAGGCCGAAGGTGTCCGACGCGAAGCGCGCGAGTGTCACCGCGCGCAGTTGCCCGCTGGAGACGAGCTCGTCGATGAACTTGCCCTGCGCGGCGTCGACCTTCATCTGGATAGCCGTGGCCTGCTCAGAGCTGATCAGCTGGTTCTGGACCAGTGCGCGGGCGAGGCCGGACAGCACGGTGTCCTTCGCGGCGATACCGGCGGCGCCCGTCGCCTCATCTTGGTCGGAGATCGGTGTTTCAGGCGGGGCCGTGGACGGACTCACGGCTTCGGGCAGCACCAGGCCTTTGTCGGCTTCCTCGGGCTGGAAGCTGCTGGTGTCGTCGTCGTCCACCGCGTCCATCTTGCTGGTCAACGACTGGGACAGCCGCTCGACGAACTTCTGCAGCTTGTCGTGCTCGACGATGATCGGATCGACGGTTGCCTGCGCCCGGAACTTGACGCGGTCGATCGCCTGCAGGTCGGTCGGGTCCGACAGCAGCATGGTCAGCCGGTTGCCTCGCTTGGCAATCGGCACGATGAGGGTCTCTGCCAGCAGCTTCGTATCGATCAGGTCCGTCAGCAGCATGTCCGCGTCGAGCGCCGCGAGGTCCATCAGCGGCAACCCGAAGGTCTCAGCTGTAAAGCGCGCCAGGTTGATCGCCGACACCCCGCCGCTGCTCACCAGCACATCAATGAACTTTTCCTTGGCGGGGTCGGTCTTCTTCTGAATCTCGACTGCATTGTCCAATGACAGCAACTGGTGCTGCACCAGCGCGCGCGCCATCCCCGACAGCACGACGTTGTCGGCGGCGGCGCTTGCTCCGGCGAGGCTCATTGCCTGCTCCGGCTTGCTGGACGGTTTTTCATCCAGTTAGTGTGCAGCCGCCGGAACGCTTGTGAGACGGGTCGACGCCACCGCAAGGATGAACGGACAGTGTCGGCGTGCCGGCGGTTTGCCGCCGTCGGTGCATTGCGACGCCGCCCTGCCGGGCGCCCCGGGTGAGCGCCAGTCCAGTCGAGCCCGCCTCAGGCGAAACATGCTGCCTCGCTTGCTACACTTCATCGCCAACTCCCAAGTTTTGCTGATCATGCCGAGCCTGTCAGCCTCAAAGCGCCTGGTGCCTGATGTGAACCGGCAACATGCCGCAGACCTTGCGGCGGCGAGTTGGCGGGTGGCAGCGCAGGCCGCGTCGATCGGCTTTGTGCTTGCGCTCCTGTTCTGGTCTGGCGTGACCCGGTCCCAGCCAGTGGCCCTGTCGGGCGATGCCGGTCTGTTCGACCCCGGCCCCTTCGCGCTCGAGCGCTTCGACGACGACCTCGTCGACGGCCCGGGCGGCCGGACCCTCCCCCTGCGCCTGCGGGTGCCTGCGCCCTGCGCTGCCGCGACACCGCGTCCGGTGATTCTGTTTTCGCATGGCCTGGGCGGATCGAAGGCGGGCGGTGCCCGCTGGGGTGAGCACTGGGCCTCACACGGATTCGTCGTCGTCCATCTGCAGCATCCCGGCAGCGATGAGTCGCTCTGGCGGACTGGGCCCGGGACCTTCGATCCCGCGAGGCTGCGCCTGGGCATGACCGCCGAGCAGGCAGTCCTGAGGGTGCGTGACGTTGCCGCAGTGCTCGACTGGCTGGCCGGGCGACAGGCTCGCGACCCTCGGCTGGCGTGTCTCGACCTGGCCCGGGTCGGCATGTCCGGCCACTCTTTCGGCGCACAGACCACGCAGGTCGTGGCCGGTCAGGGGCGGCTGATCTGGCCGGCAGCGGCGAATCAGCCGGGTTCGGCAGCGCCTGCAGCGCCCCTGCGCGATCCGCGAATCAGCGCCGCGATCGCCTTCAGTCCGGCGATCCGCGGTGCGGATGAGACGTCGGTTGCCGCCATCACCTTGCCCTTCATGGTCATCACCGGCGCCCTTGATGACGGCGGCGCGCTCACCGGTGTGACGCCGGCCATGCGACGGGCTGTCTACGAAAAGCTGCCGTCCGGAAGTGCCTGCTTGCTGTGGTTTGCCGAGGGCGATCACATGGTTTTCAACGGGGGCGCTCCAAGGGCAGCCCGTCAGGCGGCCGATGCCCATGTTCTTCGAGTCACCGCCGGCCTGAGTCTGGCGTTCTGGCGGGCGACGCTGCACAACGATGCCCGGGCTGCGGTGTGGCTGTCAGGCGACGGCCCCCGCGGTGTCCTGAGCACGGGCGACGCCTTCGAGTCCCGCATGGCCGCCATGCGCTGACAGCCTCCTGCGATGCGGTTTTCAGCGGATTTTGCGTGGATCTGTGCAGGTCTGTCGGCGTGTCTGCCCACAGCCCGATCAGCCGCGACGATCGATGCGGCAATGCAGCATTTTCGTGCGCTGTCGATGGATCTTCGTGCCCCCTCTTCGGGTATAACCCTTCAGCTCACTGAAGCTGCTTGCCAGCGGTACCGGTTCCAGCTTATAAGCTCACCTTCCGCGCGGTAAACCTCCTGTCACACGGGTCTGCGCAAGTCATTTTGAAGTGGACGGAGACAGATGGTTGACAGCAAATCAGCCCTGCTGAGCGTGCAGGGCGTCACGGTCCGATTTGGCGGCATCGTCGCCCTGGATGGCGTGACCTTCGATGTTCCCAAGGGCGGCGTCTGCGGGCTGATCGGCCCCAACGGCGCCGGCAAGACAACCCTCTTCAACTGCCTGAGCAGGCTCTACTCCTACCAGAGCGGCGACATCCTCTTTGAGGGGAAGTCAATCACCGCGATGCAGTCCAACGAGATCTCCAAGCTTGGTTTCGGGCGCACCTTCCAGAATCTGGCGATGTTCAAGACCATGAGCGTCGAGCGCAACGTCATGATCGGTGCACACAGCCGGTCAGAGGCGGGCTTTTTTGCCAGCGCACTCGGTCTGTCATCGGTGGCCGCCGAAGAGGGTCGCCTGCGTGCCCGTGCTGCCGAGATCATCGATTACATGGACCTCTCGCCCTATTCGCAGCGACTGGTCGGCGATCTGCCCTTCGGTATCCAGAAGCGGGTCGAAATGGCCCGGGCGCTGGCCTCCGACCCCAAGCTTCTGCTGCTTGATGAGCCGGCGGCCGGTCTGAATCACGACGAGATGGCTGGCCTGGAAGATCGGATCAACGATGTCCGCGACCGGCTTGGCATCACGGTGCTGCTGGTCGAGCACCACATGAGCCTGGTGATGGCGGTCTCGCAAAAGGTCGTCGTGATCAATTTCGGCAAGAAGATCGCCGAAGGCACCCCGGCTGAAATCCAGCAGCATCCCGAAGTGATCGCTGCCTACCTCGGAGCACCGGAAGATGCCTGAACTCCTTGAAGTCAAAGGCCTGAACGCCTCCTATGGCGCCACCCAGGTCCTCTACGACTTGAATTTCTCGCTGGCCCAGGGGCAAATCACCGCCATCCTGGGTGCCAACGGCGCCGGCAAGACCACCACCCTTCGCGCGATCTGCCAGACGGTCAAGACCAGCGGCAGCGTCCTCTTCGACGGCCAGCAGCTGGTCGGCAAGGCGACCGAATCGGTTGTGCGCATGGGCGTGGCCCATGTGCCAGATGGCCGCGGTACCTTCACCGCACTGTCAGTCGAAGAAAACCTCAAGCTCGGCGCCTATGTGCGCAAGGACCGGGCCGAGGTGGCGCTCGACATCGAGCGGGCCTACACCCGCTTTCCGCGACTGAAAGAGCGTCGCAACCAGCAGGCCGGTACCTTGTCGGGCGGCGAGCAGCAGATGCTGGCGATCAGCCGCGCGCTGATGCTGCGTCCTCGCCTGTTGCTGCTCGATGAGCCGTCCTTTGGCCTTGCCCCGCTGATCGTCGCCGAGATCTTCCGCATCATGCGCAAGATCAACGAGGAAGAGAAAGTCAGCATGCTGCTGGTCGAGCAGAACGCCAGTCTGGCGCTCGGTCTGGCCAACCATGCCTACCTTCTCGAGACCGGCCGGATCGTGATCTCGGGTCCGAGCGAACAGATCCGAAACGACGAGACCGTCCGAAGGGTCTACCTCGGTTACTGATCCCGGCGCCGCCCCCTTCCGAAAACAACAGAAAACAGAGCGAAAAGAGACGATGGAAGCCTTATTTCACCAGATCTTTGCCGGCATTTCCAATGGGGTTATCTATGCCTCCATCGGACTCGCGCTGGTCATGATTCATCAGGCCACTCACCACATCAATTTCGCCCAGGGCGAGATGGCAACCTTCAGCACCTTCATCGCCTGGGCGCTTGTCAATGCAGGCTGGCCCTACTGGGGCGCGTTTTTCGCCACGGTGGCTGTTTCCTTTCTGGGCGGCCTGCTGATTCAGCGGACCATCCTCAAGCCGGTCGAAAAGGCGCCGGTGCTGACCAATGTGATCGTCTTCGTTGGTCTGCTGGTGATCTTCAATGCAGTGGCCGGCATGCTCTTCGATCACACCATCAAGTCCTTCCCAAGTCCGTTTCCGAAAGACACGGGCATCGCGACCCAATATTTTTCTGCCCATCAGTTCGGTTCGGTGGCAGTGATGCTGGTCGTGCTGGCTGCGCTCTATGCCTTCTTCCGCTTTACCCCGATCGGCCTCGCGATGCGTGCGGCCGCCCAGAACCCCGACTCAGCCAAGCTGGTTGGGGTCCGGGTGTCCTGGATGCTGGGTGTCGGCTGGGGTCTGGCCGCGGCCATTGGCGCGGTTGCCGGAATGATGGTCGCTCCGGTCGTCTTCCTTGATCCCAACATGATGTCCGGCATTCTGCTTTACGGTTTTGCGGCCGCCCTGCTCGGTGGCATCGACAATGCCTGGGGCGCAGTGATCGGCGGCTTCATCGTCGGCATCCTCGAAAATCTTCTCGGCGCTTATGTCATTGGCACCGAACTCAAACTGACAGTCGCGCTCATCCTGATTGTCGGCACTCTGACCCTCAAGCCGGACGGCCTGTTCGGTAAAGCTGTGGTGACCCGCGTATGAACGACAACGCCAATCGCAAATGGATCTGGATCGGTGGCGTGGTGCTGCTCGTAGCGCTGTGCGTCCTGCCCTTCCTGGTCAAGAACTTCCGGGTCTTCCAGTTCAACATGGTGATGATCTATGCGATCGCCGTGCTGGGCCTGAACATCCTCACCGGCTATAACGGCCAGATCTCGCTCGGCCATGGCGCCTTTTATGCCATCGGTGCCTACATCGCAGCTATCCTGATGGATCGTGTCGGTATCCCTTACTGGTCAACGCTGCCGGTTGCTGCACTCGCCTGCTTCGTGTTCGGCTATCTGATGGGCTTTCCGGCGCTGCGTCTGGGCGGCCACTATCTGGCGCTCGCCACTTTCGCCCTGGCGCTGGCCGTACCTCAGATGCTCAAGTACAAGGCTATCGAGGGTTGGACCGGTGGTGTGCAGGGTATCGTGCTGTCCAAACCCGAGCCGCCCTTCGAGTTCAGCTTCCTGGGGCAGCCGCTGTCATCCGACCGCTGGCTCTACTTTTATATTCTGTTTGTCACGCTGATCATGTTCCTGATCGCCTGGCGACTGCTGCGCGGTCGGGTCGGCCGGGCGCTGGTCGCCATCCGCGACCATCCGATTGCCGCCTCGGCCATGGGCATCAATCTGCCGGTCTACAAGTCACTGGCCTTCGGTGTGTCGGCAGCCTTCACCGGCGTGGCGGGTGCGCTGTCGGCGGCTGCGGTGGCCTTCGTGTCGCCCGACAGCTTCACCTCCTTTCTGTCGATCACCTTCCTGGTCGGTGTGGTGGTTGGCGGTCTGGCGTCGATTCCGGGAGCCATTGCCGGCGCGATCTTCATCCAGTTCGTGCCCAACTTTGCCGATGAGATTTCCAAGTCGGCCCCTTGGGCGATTTATGGCATTTTCCTGATCCTGCTCATGTATCTGATGCCCGAAGGCACAGCAGGATTGTTCAGGCGGATCTGGGGTTGGCTGCGGCCGTCCAGTTCCGACACCAAAACTGCCGAAACCGCACCCGCGATTTCGGCAGCAGCACCGCAACCCGTTGGAAGAACTCAATCCTGAAGGGCGGCTGCATTAACTGGGCTCTGCGTCTGACGCAGAGCCCGTTTTTTTAACGCGTGGAGGAGATACTCATGAAACGCAATTTTCTGAAAGCGGCTGCGGCCGGAGCTGGTGCTTTGCTGGTTTCTCAGACAGGTTTCGCGCAGAAGAAGTACGACACTGGCGCGACCGACAAAGAAATCAAGATCGGGAATATCAACCCATACTCGGGTCCTGCATCGGCCTATGGTGCGATCGGCAAGTCGATGGATGCCTATTTCAAGAAGATCAATGCCGAAGGCGGCATCAACGGCCGCCAGATCAAGTTCATCACGCTCGATGACGGCTACAACCCGTCCCGCACGCTCGAGATGGCCCGCAAGCTGGCCGAAGAAGAAGAAGTTCTGGCCACCGTCGGTGTGCTGGGAACGCCGACGAACTCGGCGATCCACAAGTACATGAACCAGAAGAAGATGCCGCAGCTCTTCGTGGCCACTGGCGCGACCAAGTGGGGCGATCCGAAGAACTTCCCCTGGACCATGGGATGGCAGCCGAACTACCAGGGCGAGTCCTTGATCTACGCTCAGCATCTGCTCGAGTCCAAGCCCAACGCAAAGATCGGCATCCTTTATCAGAATGACGACTACGGTAAGGATTACCTCAAGGGATTCCTTGACGGATTGGGCGACAAGGGCAAAGCCATGATCGTCAAGCAGTTGACCTATGAGGTCACTGACGCCACGGTCGACAGCCAGATGGTCGAACTGAAGGCCTCGGGTGCTGATGTGTTCTTCAACATCACCACCCCCAAATTCGCTGCCCAGGCCATCAAGAAAGCCGCTGAAATCGGCTGGAAGCCTCAGCATTACCTCAACAACGTTTCGAACTCGGTCGGTGCGGTGATGGTGCCGGCAGGTGCCGAGAACGGCGTGGGAATTCTGTCGGTGTTCTATCTCAAGGACCCGACCGACAACCAGTGGGCCAACACCCCTGAGTTCAAGGAGTGGCTGACCTTCATGCAGCGATACATGCCGGGTGCCGACCTCAAGGACCTCAACTATGTGTTTGGCTACACCATGGCCCAGGGCACGGTGCAAGTGCTCAAGCAGGCAGGCGACAATCTGACCCGCGAAAACATCATGAGGCAAGCTGCCAGCATCGAGATGAACCTGCCGATGCTGCTGCCGGGTGTGAACGTCAAGACCGGCCCGGATGACTTCTATCCGATCGAGCGCGGACAGTTGGCTCGCTGGGATGGCAAGACCTGGGTCCTGCAGGGCAAGGTCTTCGG
This sequence comes from Burkholderiales bacterium, assembly GCA_947487165.1. GTDB lineage: Bacteria > Pseudomonadota > Gammaproteobacteria > Burkholderiales > Burkholderiaceae_E > UBA4615. The sequence goes on along the minus strand of CANKWX010000088.1, from coordinate 4,197 downwards.
CCGCTGATCCGGCTTCGGTTTTCACATCAATAGAGTTGGCCGCATTCAACCGGCCGATTGATTTACCTGGGCTCCCTGCATTGGCAGGGAGCCTTTTTCATATCTCTTGGAGGAGACAATCATGAAACGCCATTTTTTGAAGGCTGCCGCGGCCGGTGCGGGTGCGCTGCTGGTTTCCCGGGCAGGATTCGCCCAGAAGAAGTACGACGATGGTGCCTCCGACAAGGAGATCAAGATCGGCGGTATCAGCCCCTATTCGGGTCCGGCTTCGGCCTACGGCACGATCGGCAAGGGCATCAAGGCCTATTTCGACAAGGTCAATGCAGAAGGCGGCGTGAACGGACGCAAGCTGGTCTGGGTGTCGTATGACGACGGCTACAACCCGGCCAAGACGGTCGAGATGGCCCGCAAGCTGGTCGAGCAGGACGAAGTGCTGCTGATTTTCAATGTGCTTGGCACGCCGACCAATTCGGCGATCCACAAATACATGAATCAGAAGAAGGTGCCGCAGCTCTTCAACGCCACCGGCGCCACCAAGTGGGGCGAGCACAAGGACTTCCCGTGGACGATGGGCTGGCAGCCGAGCTATCAGTCGGAAGCCAAGATCTATGCCCAGCACATCCTGGACACCAAGCCCAACGCAAAGATCGCGATCATTTATCAGAATGATGATTACGGTCGCGACTATCTGAAGGGCTTCGAAGACGGGCTTGGCGACAAGGCCAAGACCATGATCATCAAGAAGCTGACCTATGAGTCGACCGACGCCACGATCGACAGCCAGATGGTCGAGCTCAAGGCATCGGGTGCCGATACCTTCTTCAACATCACCATTCCGAAGTTTGCCGCCCAGGCGATCAAGAAGGCGGCCGAGATCGGCTGGAAGCCCACCCACTATCTCAACGGCGTGTCGTCTTCGGTTGCGTCGGTGATCATTCCGGCGGGTGTCGACAATGCGACCGGTGTCATCACCGCCTACTACCTCAAGGATCCGACCGATCCGACCTGGGGCGGCACCCCCGAGTACAACGCGTGGCTGGTCTGGATGCAAAGGTACTATCCGACGGGTGACATCAAGGATTCCAACAATGTCTATGCCTACTGCGCGGCGCAGACCATGGTCGAGGTCCTGAAAAAAGCCGGTAACAACCTCACCCGCGAAAACGTTATGAAGCAGGCGGCCAACCTTGATCTCAATCTGCCGATGCTGCTGCCTGGTGTGAACGTCAAGACCGGTCCGGATGATTTCTTCCCGATTGAGCGCCAGCAGCTTCAGAGGTGGGACGGCAAGAACTGGGTGCTGTTCGGCAAGGTCTACGGCCGTTAAGGCGCATGCAGTACGATCATGATCTTCACTCAGGAAGATCATGATCAACCTCGACGATCCTCAGGTTTTCATCCCCGACCTCATCGCCAATCACGCCCGCTTCCAGCCTTTGAAGGAGGCGGTCGTGTGCGGCGAGGCGCGCCGCAACTGGCGCGACTTCGACCGCGGTATCAGCCGGATCGCCAATGCGCTGGTGGCGCAGGGTATCGGTCGCGGCGATAAGGTGGCGGTGCTGATGGGCAACTGCGTCGAGATGCTCGAGGCGGTCTTCGGCATTGTGCGGGCAGGTGCTTGCGCCGTGCCGTTGTCGGGTCTGCTCACCGGCCCACAGCTTGCCGGACTGATCGACGACAGTGGCGCAGTCGGTGCCTTTGCCACCGCCGACTTCCGGGCCCGGCTTGATGCGCTCGATGCCCTGCCGCAAGGTTTGCGTCAGGGCCTGCTGATTGCAGTCGATGCCACGCCGGCCGGCGGGTCGTCGACCAGCGAGGCGATCAGCGGCTCGATCAGCGAACCATGGCGCACGCTTGCCGACTTCATCGAGGGCGCAGCCGATACCCAGCCGGCAGTCAATTACCGGCTCGATGATCCTTTCAACATCATCTACAGCTCGGGCACGACCGGCCTGCCAAAGGGCATTGTGCAAACCCATCGGGCGAGGCTGCACTGGGCGTTTTCGAATGCGATCGAGATGGGCTTTCGGGACACCAGCCGTGCATTGACCACCACCTCGCTCTATTCGAACGGCACCTGGCTGATGATGCTGCCGGTGCTCTTTACCGGTGGCACGCTGGTGGCCATGCCGAGCTTCGATGCCGGGCGCTTCCTCGCGCTGCTCGGTGCCGAGCGCATCACCCACACCTTCATGGTTCCCTCGCAGTTCATCATGGTGCTGGCCGATCCTCGTCTGGCGCAGGCCGACTCATCGCGACTCGAAACCATCCTGTGTGGCGGATCGCCGCTTCGCAGCGACACCAAGCGCGAGGTGATCGAGACCTTCGGCAACAAGCTGACCGAGCTCTACGGCTTCTCAGAGGGCTTTGCGACGATGCTCAAGCCCTGGCATCCGGTCTCCAAGTTCGACACCGTCGGCACACCGGTGCTGGGCTTCGAGATCCGCATCCTCGATGAGGCCGGCCGCGCCTTGCCGCGCGGCGAAGTCGGCGAAATCGCAAGCTATGGCGCCGGCATGATGCAGGGCTATCACGGCAAACCCGAAGAAACCGCGAAACTCATCTGGCGTGACGAGCGCGGGCGCACCTTCATTCGCTCGGGCGATGTCGGACGGCTTGACGAAGACGGCTTCCTGTCGATTCTCGATCGCAAGAAGGACATGATCATCAGCGGCGGCTTCAACGTCTTTCCGAGCGATCTCGAGCAGGTGGTCGGCGAGCATCCTGCCGTGCGCGACGTGACCGTGATCGGTGTGCCCCACGATCGCTGGGGCGAAACCCCGCTTGCGCTGGTGATCGCTCATCCCGGCTCGGGTGCCGATCCGACAGTGATTCTTGCCTGGGCGAACGAGCGTCTGGGCAAGCACCAGCGCCTTGTCGCGGTCGAACTGCGCGACGAGTTTCCTCGCAACGCGCTGGGCAAGGTGCTCAAGCGCGAATTGCGCGAACCCTACTGGAAGGCGGCCGGCCGCACGCTGTGAACCGAGGTCGCTTGTTTCAGGCCTGCGTGCTGGCGCCGTAGCCCTGTGAGGCCGCCGGCTCGCCGCCTGCACGGATCGCCACGGCGCAATACTTGAACTCCGGGATCTTGCCGATCGGATCGAGGGCCGAATTGGTCATGAGGTTGGCTGCAGCCTCGTGATACGCGAAGGGAATGAAGACCGTCCCCTGTGGCACGCCATCGTCGCGGCGAACATGCAGGCTGACTTCGCCGCGCCGTGACCTGACCGTGATCGGGTCGCCAGTCTGAAGCGACATCGCTGCCATGTCGGTGCTGCACATCGAGGCAGTGGCGATCGGCTCGATCGCATCGAGCACGGTCGCTCGCCGCGTCATGCTGCCGGTATGCCAGTGCTCGAGCTGGCGGCCGGTAATCAGCACAAAGGGATAGTCGGCATCGGGTCGTTCGTCGGCCGAAATCAGGTTGGCGGGCACCAGATGCACCCGACCGTCGTCGGTATCGAAGCGGCTGATGAAAACCGTCGGCGCGCCCGGGTCGTCCTCGGTGAGGCACGGGTAGGTCACGCTCGATTCACGCTGCAGGCGTTCCCAGGTGATACCGGCAATCGAGCTATGCATCGCCTGGCGCATCTCTTCAAAGACCTGCGCCACGCCCGCGCTGGCCACCGCCTCGATGGCGGCTTCATTGCCAGGGTCGCCGGCGAGATCGGGCGTGGCGGTCCCGTAGTGCCAGCCCAGCCCCATGCGATTGGCGATTGCCTGGATGATCCAGAGATCGGGACGGGCCTCGCCGGGCGGCGTGATCGCCTGCTTGCCCAACTGCACCATGCGGTCGGTGTTGCTGACCGTGCCGTTCTTCTCCGGCCAGGCGGTGGCCGGCAGCACCACGTCGGCGAGCCAGGCGGTCTCGGTCATGAAGATGTCCTGCACCACCAGATGCTCGAGGCTGGCCAGGGCATGACGCGCATGGTTCAGGTCGGGATCGCTCATGGCCGGGTTCTCGCCCATGATGTACATGCCTCGGATCTTGTGCGGATCACTGTCATCGGCCAGTGCCTTGTGCAGGATCTCGACCACGGTATAGCCCGGCTGATCGTCCAGCGGCATGTTCCAGAAGGCCTCGAACCAGGCATGCGCCGAGGTGTCGGTGACGCGCTGGTAGTTGGGGAACATCATCGGGATCAGGCCGGCGTCGCTGGCGCCCTGCACATTGTTCTGGCCGCGAAGCGGATGCAG
>CANKWX010000087.1 GCA_947487165.1 Burkholderiales bacterium | reverse complement strand
TGTTCGCCATTTAAAGAGGTACGTGAGCTGGGTTTAAAACGTCGTGAGACAGTTTGGTCCCTATCTGCTGTGGGCGTTGGAGATTTGACGGGGGCTGCTCCTAGTACGAGAGGACCGGAGTGGACGCACCTCTGGTGTACCTGTTGTCACGCCAGTGGCATCGCAGGGTAGCTATGTGCGGAAGAGATAACCGCTGAAAGCATCTAAGCGGGAAACTTGCCTGAAGATGAGATCTCCCTGGGGACCTGATCCCCCTGAAGGGTCGTTCGAGACCAGGACGTTGATAGGCCGGGTGTGGAAGCGTAGTAATACGTTAAGCTAACCGGTACTAATTGCCCGTGAGGCTTGACCCTATAGTTTTGCAATGATTTAGCGAAGCGCGCAGCATCTGTTTGAGATGCCAGGCTGTCGCAATCACAGATATCCGCTGATACAGCGAATTCCGACTTCTTCCCGATTGGACCCTAGCCAGTAGTGGCTTGGGTCAACAAGTTATGCCTGACGACCATAGCGAGGTGGAACCACCCCTTCCCATCCCGAACAGGACCGTGAAACGCCTTTGCGCCGATGATAGTGAGCATTCGCTCGTGAAAGTAGGACATTGTCAGGCAAACCTAAGTGAGCACCGACCCCTTGAGCAAGCGCTCAAGGGGTTTTTGCTTTTGTGGTTTAACGTTTAGTGGTTTAGCGCTTAATTGCTGATCGGCCCTGCTGCCGGTATCAGCGACTAAATCAGCGACTAAGCGACCAGCTGAAGCTGATCAGCACGCCACTGTTGCCAAGCAGACTCATGACAACAGCAGCCTGTGCATAGCGCCATCCGATCGACGGAATCGCTGCCGGTGCAGTCCCAAAGCGATTGAATGGAATCTTGTCCTGATGCACGCCGGTATAGCCGTGCAGTGCTCCGGCTGTCACGTTCGCAAACACCCAACCTGATAGCAGGGGCTTAAGGTCCCATTCCGGTCCCGCAAAAACGTACTGGCATGGTTGACCGAAAGAGTTATTAAAAATCGCGGCGCCAATCGTTGTGCGGTCGGCACCGAGAATTCGCCATCGCTCGGTCAAGAGCTCGGCGGAAAACAGATTGTTGTACTTGACGTGGCCATCCAGACCGCTGCGATGAATCGCAGATGGCGCATAACTGAATCGAAACTCATCCGTCGTTGCAATCAGTTGTGCCTGTGCGCCGGAAGACAGACACGCCGTGATCAACGCGCAGACGAATCTCGAAATGCTTATGGGCTGTCTGTGGCCAAGTGGAGTTGCGGCATCGGTGTCTGCAGACCGACCAGAAAAACGACGCCGCAAACCTGCCGAATCGCGCAGCGTCGAAGCTGACTCGCCCCGCGATGGGGCACCGTACAGCGGACAAATCCAATGGTTGTCGGGCATCTCGAACTCTAGGGATTGAACAGGCAGCGCTTGCTGGTCCGCCGATCGCCCGAATGTTACAGCGCCATCGGAGGCCGGCTGGTTCTGGCATTCAAAAATTCTCGCACCGATTACACCGTTCAATGGCGGCTGGTCTGAAAGCCTGGGCGGCGCGCCATCATTGGCCGGGCCGCAAACACTAAGCCTCGATCCTGCCGCAGGCAACACCGCTCAGATACCACCGCGGCGCCTTATGCTAACTTCGTCAAACTGTCAGCGACGTCAAAGTCAGCGACGTCAAATCGAACACCAATCACATAAAGGCTTATGGTGAATCCAGCTCATTCAGACCGAGGTGAACACGTTCATCCACGAGATGCTCTACGGGCTCCGGGTCATGAAATGCCCGTGCTCGCACCCTGTGAGCACATCGCCGGCAATGAAAAGATGATGCGCAAAGCCATCGAACTGCAGCGTGAATGGCATGGCGCTTTCGATCTGACCTGTGATTGCGAAGATGGCGCAGCGGTCGGTACCGAGCGGGAACACGCGCTGATGGTTGCTCGTTTGCTCAATGAGTCGCCGTCGCCGGCGGGGCGTATCGGCGTACGAATCCATGACATCGAGCACCCGCACTGGCGCAACGACATTACCCTGTTGTTCAGCGAGGCCGCTGCAAAGATCGGTTACATCACCATTCCTAAGCCCGAGAGTGCGGCCGATGTCGCGCGCATGATCGATGTCATCGAAACGCAGGCACAGCGCGCAGGTCGAGTCGATCCCCTGCCGATCCATGTGCTGATTGAAACTCATGGTGCACTGGCGCAAGCCGCAGCAATCTCGGCACTGCCTCATGTCGAGGCGATCGTCTTCGGGCTGCTCGATTTCGTCAGCGCGCATCACGGCGCGCTGGGCTTCGATGCGATGCGCTCGCCCTTGCAGTTCGAGCATCCCTTGCTGGTCAGAGCCAAAACCGAAATTGTTGCTGCGGCACTGGCCCATGGCGTTGTGCCGGTCCATAACGTCTCGCTGACACTGCGTGACGAGGCGGCGGTCCGTCAGGATGCCTTTCTGGCGCGAACCCGATTTGGCTTTCTGAGGATGTGGAGCATCCATCCTGCGCAGATTCGTCCGATCGTTGAAGCGATGCGCCCCGACGATGTCGAGGTTGAGCGCGCAGGTCGAATCCTGCTTTCGGCGCAGCAGGCAGCCTGGGGCCCGATCGATCATGAGGGCGAACTCCATGATCGGGCGTCCTACCGGCACTGCTGGACGGTTGTGCAGCGCGCCCACGCCGGCGGCATGCAACTCGCGCAGGATGTGGCAAGCACCTTTTTCTGAGACCGCGACTCATCCTCGCCAATGACGCCTGACGACCATGACGATCGAGCCTGACGCCTCATCCGAAAAGCGGTCTGCCGACCTGGCAGATGTTTCGACACTCCCTACTGCCCAGATCGAGCCGATCTGGCGACCCTCTGCCGAACGGATCCACGCGGCGGGTCTGACAAGGTTCATGGCGTGGCTGAAACGCGAGCGTGGCCTTGATTTCGACGGCTACGAGTCGTTGTGGGAGTGGTCCGTCACCGAGATCGAAGACTTCTGGGCAAGCATCTGGACCTTCGGTGAATTGCGCGCTGCAACCCCTTATCGCGAAGTGCTGCATGAACGGGTGATGCCGGGCGCAAAATGGTTCGACGGTGCCACGCTCAACTATGCTGATCAGATGCTGTGGCGTGCACAGCAACCGGCATGGCGCGATCGCCCGGCAATCATTTTTCAGTCCGAGACCGTGGCGCGCCAGGAAACGTCCTGGGCGGCCCTCGACTCGCAGGCCGGTTCTCTGGTCGCGACGCTGACTCGGCTGGGTGTGCAGCCGGGTGATCGGGCGGTCTCCTATATGCCGAATATCCCGCAGACGATGGTGGCGCTTCTGGCCTGCGCCGGTTGTGGCGCAGTCTGGTCGAGCTGCGCGCCCGATATGGGCGCAGCCGGAGTGCTCGATCGATTTCGCCAGATTTCCCCGCGGATTCTGTTCACCGTCGATGGCTATCGCTATGGCGGGCGCGACTTCGATCGCAAGCAGGTGGTGCGCGAGCTGGTTGCCGAACTGCCCAGTCTGCAAGCAGTGATTTTTGTGCCTTACCTCGATACCGCGGCATCGGTCGGCGCATCCATCGAGGTTCCGGCAAAGGGCGGCGATGCGGCACGATCGGTGGCAGTGATCGAGTGGCGCGATGCGATCGCAAAGCCGCAGCCCTTTGCGGCGCGGCCGATGCCCTTTGATCATCCCTTGTGGATCGTCTATTCGTCCGGCACGACCGGCATGCCCAAACCGATCGTGCATGGTCATGGGGGCACGGTAATCGAATACCTCAAAAACTGGTCCTTGCATGTGGATCTGGTCGAGGGAGATCGTTTTTTCTGGTTCACCTCGACCACCTGGATCATGTGGAACATGACCGTGTCAGCCCTGATTGCCGGTGCCACCGTCCTGCTCTTCGATGGCAATCCCGCCTACCCTGATCTCACGACACTGTGGCGTTTCGCTGAACGTGAGCGCGCGAGCTTTTTTGGACTGTCGCCCGCTTTCGTCCAGCTCAATGTCAAGAACGGTATCTCTCCGCGCACACTGGTCGACCTGTCTTCGCTCAAAACCGTCGGCTCGACCGGCTCGCCGCTGACCGACGACGGCTACCGCTGGATTTATCAGAACGTGCACCCGGATGTCCTGCTGGCCTCGATCTCGGGCGGCACCGATCCGAATACCGCGTTTTTGGGTACTTGCCCGATTGCGCCGATCTATGCCGGCGAAATGCAGGCGCGCGGCCTCGGTTCGGCGGTCTATGCCTACGATGAATCAGGGCAGGCGATCTATGGCGAAGTCGGTGAACTGGTCTGCGCGCAGCCGATGCCGTCGATGCCCCTCTACTTCTGGGGAGATACCGATGGTCGGCGATATTTCGAGAGCTACTTCGAGATGTATCCCGGGGTCTGGCGGCATGGCGATTGGCTCAAGCTGATTCGTCGACCGGAGACGGTGACCGGCGTGATTTATGGTCGATCGGATTCGACCATCAACCGGCACGGTATCCGCATGGGCACCAGCGAGCTCTATCGGGTGGTCGAGGCTTTCGATGAAGTCGCAGATGCGCTGGTCATCGACCTCGAGTACCTCGGCAAGGCGTCATACATGGCACTTTTTGTGGTGCCCCAGCCGCCAGCGCACCTCGATGAGGCGCTAAAACGGCGCTTGCTCGATGCGATCCGCACGCAATTGTCTTCGCGTCATGTGCCCAACGATGTCTTTGAGATCGCGGCGGTGCCTCGCACCATCTCCGGCAAGAAGCTCGAAGTGCCGGTCAAGAAGATCCTGCTGGGTGTGCCCGCCGAGAAGGCCTGCAACAAATCGGCGATGGCCAATCCGGAATCGATCGACTGGTTCGTGAACTTTGCGGCTCAGCGCACAGGCCTGCCCACGGCATAAGGCGGGGGTCAACCGATGGCAGACGATTCCATCCAGATCGATGTGAGGCAGTTGCAGCCGGGGCTCTATGTCTCGCTCGGTCTGCGCTGGATGGACCATCCGTTTCTCTTCAATTCATTTCGGCTTTCGACGCCGGAGCAGGTCGAAAAGCTGCGTGCATTGGGCCTGCGCAATATCGCTTATCACCCGGCGCGCTCGAAAGTGCGCCCGCTGCCGCTGCCGCCGGAACCCGAGGCGCAGACGCAGGCGCGGCGGACTGCTGCGCGCGAGGACGTGCCCGTTGCGCGCGAGGATGTGCCTGCTGCAGTCGCGGTCGAGCTGCCGACGCGGCGGACTTCGGCAGGCAAAGCGGCCGAGCCGCAGGTCGCGCCGGCAGTCGAGGCCTATCGGGAGGAGATCGACCGCTGCGAGAAGAACTACCGTGCTGCCGCGGCAACCGCCCGCGATCTGATGCATGAAGCGCTGGTTTCGCCCGAGCAGGCGGCCAAAAAGGCCGATGCGCTGGTCGAGGCCAGCATGTCAAGCCTGATGGTGAACCGCAATGCCCTGCTCGATCTGATCTGCGGCACGGCCTGGGATGGCAGTGCCCGCTATCACGCGCTGAATGTGATGAATCTGTCGATGCTGCTTGGGCGTGCCGCTGGGCTGCGAGGCGAGGCACTGAAGTCACTGGGTCTGGCTGCGCTGCTTCACGACATCGGCAAGCTCCAACTGCCGCCCTGGGTGCTGCGGATTGCGCCCCAAAGCCGCAATCGGCATGAAGAATCGGCCTATCGGCGTCATGTCGAACTGGGCGTCGAGATGTGCGTTCGGCTTGGCATCAGCGAGCCAGCCGTACTCGATGCAGTCCGTTACCATCATGAGCGCATGGACGGCAGCGGGTTTCCGGCGGGGTTGGTGGGCGAGGCGATTCCGCTGTCGGCACGCGTCGTGGCGATTGCCAACCGCTACGATGAACTGGTTCATGGCAGCGATGAGTCACGGTCACTCACGCCCTCGCAGGCGCTGGCCCAGCTCTATCGCAACGAAGGCCCGGGCTTCGAGCGTGGCCTGCTGCAGCGATTCGTCAAGGCGATGGGAGTCTGGCCGCCTGGCACCATCGTGTTGCTCAGCAACGGCATGATCGGTCGCGTGATTTCGGTGGAGCCCGATCAGACGCTGCGACCGACGGTGCTCATCGGTGACCCCGAGATGGCGCCCGGCCAATCGCCGGTCATCTCGCTGGTCGGGATGCCTGATCTGAAGGTCACCCGTGCCATGCGGCCGTCTGAGCTGCCAGCGGCGGTTCTCGCCAAATTGACGCCGAAGGCACAACTGGCTGACCTGCCACGCGCAGCCCGCAGCTGAAAACGGCCATCGGTCTGCGCAGGCTCGTCCCTTAGTCCTTTAGTCCCTTATGTTCGTCACGGCTCAGCTCGTCGTGACGATGAAAGATTGAAACGCGTCTGGCATCATGGCTCACACGCGCAGCGCCATTGTTCCTGTGCCGCCACCACCATGCAGCGGGTCACTTGTGCTGTCTTTTGCGAACTGGCTGATCTGTCGATTTTTCGCGTTGCTCGCGGCGGCGAGTCTGGTCGCCTGTTCACCGACAAACCATGCAATCGATGCGCTTGACAAAGCCATCGGCGAATTGGGCAAGCCGTCTGCCAACTGGCACGCGGTCGTGCTGTCACTTGGCAAATCGCTGCCGCAATCCAGCCAGAATCTGATTGCCGCAGATCTCGATCGAATCGCGCAGCGCGGATTGGCCAGTTCGCCCCCGGATGGGCGATGCGATCCCAACCTGATCCGGGCGCGTGTGCGACAGGAACTCGGCCGCATCCGAATCAGGCTCGACCCGCGCAATCCGCCCCTGAAACCCGCGCCGCTTGTTGCGGTGATCTGTGAACCTTCTCCTGCAGTCTTCGATCTCGATCGTTGCGTCAGGGATATCGACCTGTATGGTCACGATCTCGATGCCTCAGCGATGGTCCTGTTGATTGAGGGCGTGAGCGGGCAAGTCAGAGAGGTCGAGGGGGGTGTGGGCGACGCAGGCGGTCAGGTGCTGACAATTCCTAGCGCGTCGCTGCGATTGAGTGAAGACGATGCGAAGATCGTCGTGCGCGCCAAGGGGTCGGAACGCGATATGGCGCTCATCGACGTCGTGGCCCCTGTCAGGCCGCCGCCTGCGCAGGCGCTGTCGTCTGCCGCGCGTAAGGTCGATGAAGTGATCACCCATCTCGACGGGCGAACGTTTGGCGAGAACAGGGGCGTCACCTATGGCCGAAATTGCACACCCGGCCACCAGCGCTCGGAGTGCAGCGTGCAGCTGGTGCGCGGCAACGGTCAATGCGAGCCGGCCTGGGTCGATCCGACCAATGAGAGCGACTGTCGTTGCCGGGTTCAGTTCAAGTTGTCGGCCTACGAGTCGCTCGATTGCCGCGTCAGGGTCACCGAGCGCGCAGTGCTCAAGCCGCAGGTGGCACGGAAAAAGCTTGTCTGCGGCTGACCTGGTCAGCCGCGCCGGTCGAATCGCAGGATTTCGCCGGCGAGCCGCTCCAGTGGCATGACGGTGTCGGTGGCGCCCATGCGGATCGCCTCCTTGGGCATGCCGAAGACCACGCAACTGGCTTCGTCCTGAGCGATGGTGCGGGCGCCTGCCTGGCGCATCGCGAGCAGCCCGCGGGCGCCGTCGTCGCCCATGCCGGTCATGATGATCCCCAACGCATCCGGGCCGGCGCATTCGGCCATTGATTTGAAGAGCACATCGACTGCAGGGCAATGACGGTTGACCGGCGGGCCGCCGAACACTTCGGCGTAATACTGGCCGCCCTGTTTGCGCACCTTCAGGTGCTTGCCGCCCGGGGCAATCAGCGCAACACCGCGCTCGATGCGGTCGCCGTTTCTGGCCTCGCGGATGTTCATGGCGCACAGGCCATCGAGCCTTGCGGCATACATTTCGGTAAAGCGTTCAGGCATGTGCTGGACGATCGCAATGCCGGGGCCATCGGCAGGCAGTTCGGTGAGAACCAGTTCGAGCGCCTGTGTGCCGCCGGTCGAGCTGCCGAGCACCACCGGCTTGTTGACCGACAGCGCATGCAGCCCGGCGATGACCGGGGGCGCCGCCTGCGCACTACTGCCTGGCACCGACGCACGCGCAGGCGTGCTGGCACGAGGGCGTGAGCGGGCGGCGGTCTTGAGGGTCTGGATCAATTCGCGACGCGAGTCTTCCAGGAACTGCTTGAGGCCGAGTCGCGGCTTGGCCACGATCGCGACCGCGCCAGCCGACAGCGCTTCGAGCGCGGCCTTGCTGCCATCGGTGGTCAGGGTCGAACAGATCACGGTGGCAATCGGTGTCTGCGCCATGATCTGGCGCAGGAAGGTCAGACCATCCATGCCCGGCATCTCGATGTCGAGCAGCAGCACATCGGGGCGGTTTTTGGCGATCGCAGGGCCCGCAATCAGCGGGTTGGGCGCACTGCCTGCGAGCTCGATGTCGGGATCGCCCTGCAGCAGATGCATCAGCGTCTGACGCACCACAGCCGAATCGTCGACGACATAGACTTTGATGGCCATGACAGCGCCTCAGACCGGTACCGATGTCACTTGCGGCGCACCGATACCGACCGTCCAGGACAGCCGTCGATAGGCACAGCCGCCGAGATCCTGCGCAAGTACCCGTATGCCGTCTTCGGCGAGCGCATCGCAGACCCAGCGGGCATTGCGTTCGCCGACATGGCCATGGCTGAGCAGATCCGGGAACATGTTGCCGCCGCCATAGAGATAGGCCTCGCATTGCGTCGGGTCGATGCCGCGTTCGCGCAAAAGCCGGTACATCGTTGCCAGGGCGACATCGGCATAGCTGGCGTTGGACGGCGCAGACGATACCGACTGACCGGCATGAACAATGTGGCACATGGCGCCGATCGTGCGTCGTGGGTCGGTCAGGATGATCGCCACACAGGAACCGAGCAGGGTCTCGAGCCGGTCGCCGCGCTCGCCGCAGGCGACGTCGCCAGGATGCAGGGTATAGATCTGCTGCGACTGCGACAGGCTGAAAGGGGTGTTTGCAAGTTCGGCCATATTCAGGCCGCCGGCTTGCGAAAGGCGCCGGGTGCAAGCGATTGCAGGGGCGTCTTGCAGGGCACCCGGCCTTCGGCGGTGCCGATGAAAAAGAGCCCGCCCGGGCGCAACTGGGCCAGCACGCGGTCGACGACCTCGCTTTTGGTCTTCGCATCGAAATAGATCAGCACATTGCGCAGGAAGATCACATCGAAGAGGCCCACGTCATCGAGCGGCCGGCACAGGTTGAGTTGACCGAACCGGACCCGGCTCTGCAGCTTGGGATTGATCTGCGCCAGGCCCTCGGACGGCCCTTCGCCGCGCAGGCAATAGCGTTTGAGCTGTTCGGGCGAGACATTGCGCAAGCGGTCTTCCGGATAGATGGCTTCGGTCGCGCTGCGCAGCACGCGATCGCTGATGTCGGTGCCCAGAATCGACCAGCCGTCACCGATGCGGCCTTGCTGCTGCAGATCGGCCAGCAGCATCGCGGTGCTCCAGGCCTCGTCGCCAAAGGACGACGCCGCGCTCCAGACCGCCAGGGTGCGCGGCCGGGTGCTGCTGAGCTCGTCTTCGAGCAGCTTGTAGTGGGCCGGTTCGCGAAAAAAATACGTTTCATTGGTGGTCAGCAGATCGACCGCCATCTGAAACTCGCCGCCGTCGTCGTTGCCCGCGATCAGTTCGAGGTAGTCCTCGAAATTGCTGAAGCCCAGTCGCTGGATGCGAGGCGCGAGCCGCGATGAGACCAGTGGCTTCTTGCTGTCGTTGAACGACAGGCCGATCGAGTCATACATCAGCTCGCTGATCTGCCGGTAGGTGTCATCGTGAAGGATCGCCATGAAGTCCTCAGGCGGCGACCGCGTTTTGTGCCGACTCGCAAAGCTGCGCCATCTCGCTCACATCGAAGGCCTTGTCAGGCTCAAGGATGATCACGAAGCGGTTGGCAACCTTGCCCATGCCCTGGATGAAATCGCGTCGCAGATTGGTCCCGAAATTCGGCGGCGGCTCGATCTGGTTCGGTGCGATCTCGATCACCTCGCTCACCGCGTCGACCATCAGGCCGAGTTCGACCCGCTCACCATCACGGGTCGAATCGAAGATCACGATGCAGGTCTTCTTGCTCAGGTTGGCTGCGGGTCGTCCGAAGCGGGCCTGCAGATCGATCACCGGGACCACTGCGCCGCGCAGGTTGATCACGCCGCGTACAAAGTTAGGCATCAGCGGCACGGTGGTCATCGGCCCGTACTGGATGATCTCGCGCACGGTGCGGATGTCCATCGCGAACACTTCCTCGGCGAGCGTGAAGGTCAGGAACTGGGCCGCTGCGTCGGCGCCCTCGGGGCTGTCCGCCCCGGCATGACTCGTCTTGTTCATCGCGAGTGCCTCAATAGGGACGGAAGTTGCCATTGGTGCCATGGGTGCCGGTGCTGGCCGTAGCGGCTCGGACCATCTTCGGTGCGGCGGCGGCCCCGCGCATCGGTGAGCCGGCGCCTCGACGATCGGTCTGCGTGCGGGCCTCAGGCCGAGTGGCCACCGCTTGTCCACCGCCACCACCGAGGTTGAAGAAGGCGACCGAATGCTGCAGCTGCTCGGCCTGGCCGGAGAGCTCTTCAGAGGTTGCCGCAAGCTCTTCCGAGGCCGAGGCATTTTGCTGCGTGGCCTTGCTCAGCTGGCCCATCGCGCCGCCGATCTGGGTGACCGACTGGCTCTGTTCCTGCGAGGCGGCCGCGATTTCCTGGACCAGCTCGGAGGTCTTCTGGATCGAGGGCACGATCTCGCCGAGCAGCTTGCCGGCACGTTCTGCCGTGCTCACGCTATCGCCGGCGAGGTCGCCGATTTCCTTGGCGGCTTCCTGGCTGCGTTCGGCCAGTTTGCGCACTTCGGCGGCCACCACCGCAAAGCCCTTGCCATGCTCGCCGGCACGTGCTGCTTCAATGGCGGCATTGAGTGCCAGCAGGTTGGTCTGATAAGCAATGTCATCGACGATGCTGATCTTCTGGGCGATCTGCTTCATCGCGCTCACGGTCTGCATCACTGCCTGGCCGCCGTCGCCGGCTTCCTTGCTGGCCTTGGTGGCCATGCTGTCGGTGACCTTGGCGTTGTCGCTGTTTTGCGAGATCGAGGCCGACATCAGGTCGATCGATGCGGTGGTCTCTTCCACCGACGAGGCCTGCTCGCTCGCCGATTGCGACAGCGACTGCGCGGTCGCACTCACCTGATTGGCTGCACCGGTCAGTGCGTCGGCCGCAGCCCGTACTTCCTCGATGATGCCGGACAGTTTTTCGCAGCTCGAGTTGGCATCCTGCTTGACCTGCTCGAAGGTGCCCTCGGCCTGGCGTGTGATGCGCTGGGTCAGGTCGCCGGTGGCCAGGCCCGAGAAGACCCGACCGACATCCTCGATCACGCCGGCCAGGGTCTCGGTGGTGGCGTTGGCATCGGCCTTGACCTGGCCGAAGGTGCCCGAGTACTCGCGGCTGATGCGCTGCGACAGGTCGCCTGCGGCCAGTGCGCCAAAGACGCGACCGACATCGTCGAAGATCACGGTGGTGGTTTCCATCAGGGTATTGACCCCGGCGCACAGCTCGCCGATCGGGCCACTCTTGCCCTCGAGCGGGATGCGCTGGCTCAGATCGCCGTCGCGCGCTGCGCTGGTGACCTGATTCGCCTGCTCGACCGCCTCTTTCAGCATCCGGTTGGCCACGACTTCGGTGGTGACATCGGTCGCGATCTTCACCACCTTCACCACCCGGCCCATCTCATCGCTGACTGGTGCATAGACCGCCTGGATCCAGACTTCGCGCCCGTCCTTGCTGAACCGCTTGAAGGTATCGGTCTGCGGCTTGCCGGCGTTCAGATCGGCCCAGAACTGGGTGTACTGCGACGAGGCGGAGTAAGCCGGATCGACGAAGGTGCGGTGATGCTTGCCGACGATCTCCTGACTCTGATAACCGAGGGTCTTGAGGAAAATCTCGTTGGCGGTCAGGACATGGCCGCCGAGATCGAACTCGATATAGGCATAGGTCTGG
>CANKWX010000086.1 GCA_947487165.1 Burkholderiales bacterium | reverse complement strand
TGCTCGATCTGATTCCAGACGCCACCCGGGAAATAGGTATTGCCGGGCGACACCGAATTGGCACGGATATGTTTGCCGGCAAGATGAAAGGCCAGGCCCTGGGTGTAATGAATGATCGCGGCCTTGAGCGCGCCATAGGAACCCGAGGCGAAGTCGACTTCGCGACCCGACACGCTCGAGATGGTCACGATTGAAGCAGCCTTGCTCTGTTCGAGCCAGGGCATGGCGGCATTAACCAGCCTGACGGTACCCATCATGTCGACATTGAAGGTCTTCTGCCATGAGGCTTCATCGTTACCGATGGCCAGCGCGCTCACATTGGCCACCACGATGTCGAGACCGCCGAGATCGGCGGCTGCCTTGTCGACCCAGGCCGCCAGCGCCGGCGCATCGCCGATATCGAGCACCGTGCCGAAGGCGCGAACGCCAAGCGCCGCAAAATCTTTGGTCGACTGCGCCACCTCGTCGGCATTGCGCGCACAGAAGGCCACATCGGCGCCTTCTACCGCCAGGGTCTGCACGATTGCCCGGCCGATGCCCTTGGTGCCGCCGGTGACCAGCGCCTTCTTGCCTTTGAGTCCGAGATCCATGGTGAAGTTCCTTACTTGAGGTAGTTTTTACTGATGCCGGCGCCCACGGTGTACTTGGGATCGACGAAATTACCGAGCCTGACCTTGCCGCACTGGCTGAGCATCATGTAGGCATCCCAGCGGTCGTAGCCGTACTCGGCTTCCATCCAGAGGATCAGCTCCTTGTAGGCGATTCGGGTGGCGTCTTCGAGCGGGCGGGCGCTGCCGATTGCCATGATCAGCGACTCGTTTTCAAGGCGCGGCCATTCGAGCTGCCAGCCCTTGATCAGATCGACATGGATGGTGGTGGTGCTCGCATATTCGACTGCGGTGCCGCAGACCTCGCCATCACCCTGGCAGGCATGGGCATCACCAATGAAGAGGCGCGCGCCCGCGGTGCGCACCGGAAGATAGGTGATGCTGCCCGGGCCCATGTCGGGCAGATCCATGTTCCCGCCATGGGAGTCGGGCGTGAGGGTATTGATCGAATCGATCTCGGGCGAACAGCTGAGCGTGCCGATATGCGGGCTGTAGGGCAGCGTAACCCGCTTGCTCCAGTAGACGCCTTTCTCGTCGACATCGATCTTGCGCACGATCTCGGGCAGCGAATCGGCAAGCAGCGCGGTCATCGAGGTGCCGCTCATCGCGCCGAACTGCGGAATCATGGCGCAGGTGCCGCGGGGATTGGGGCCGCGCGGCGCCATCGATTCGATGTAGACCGCCACCACGTCGCCCTTTTCGGCCCCTTCGACCATGATCGGGCCGTTTTGCGGGTTCACGAAGGGCATGTTGAGTACGCGCGACGGCAGGTCGGCTTCGGTCTTGACCTTGCCTTCGAAGGCATCGCGGGTCTCGACCACCACCCGGTCGCCGGGCCTGATCGAGAGCACCGGATCGGAATAGGGGCCGATGGTGTAGTGGTATTTGCCCTGCCGCGCTTCGGTGAGCAGATGGGTATCGGGGGTGCGGCCCTGTGCCACGCCGCGGGTACGCATAATTGACTGGTCGAGCCACTGCATCGTCGGCCTCGTTGGCTTGGGGTGTTTCGAATGAAGGGGTGCTGTCGCAACAATGATGCAGTGCGGTTCAGCTGAAAGCAGTTTAACCACTCAGCCTGACCAGGTCACCCGGGCACGGTCATTGCCTCTCTTTTGACAGGACTAACCGCCTGTACTGGAGCCCATCATGATGAATCAGGTCGAACAACTTCGCGCCCAGTTGTCACGCTTTCTTGAACTGCACAATGACGACGACCCCGAGGTCGAGCATCTTCGCTGGCATATTGCGAGCCTGGAGCGGCTGGCTCGGTGGCAGAACGGGGCCGTCAGCCTGATGAATTCGCAGCGCGACGTCGAGACGGCCTGAAAGCGACGCTGCTCAAGCAGCGACGTCAGGGCCCCGGATGCTGGGGCCAGCGGTGTCGACACCGCCAGCCGCCCGGTCATGCCGCGCGCTGACCACAAAAAAAAACCGCCCGAAGATCGGGCGGTTTTTACTTCAGCGCACCGCTCAGAACGACGGCAGCCTGACCCCGATGCGACCCTCAGTGCGACCCTCAGCGATCACCGCAGCGACAACCGGCTCGGCCGTCGAATGCAGCGTGTGACCCACGCCCGGCCCGAAGTCAGCCCTCAAGGTCCGAGCGCGCATGCGTTCCTGCAGCGTCGTCTCGACCTTGGTCAGCACCACCCGCATGAAGGCCGCCTGATTCGGCTCGCATGGCTGAACCTGCTCATTCAGATGGGCATATTCAGTGATCACGAAACGGTGTTCGAACCAGCCGAGGTACCAGAACCAGTCGGTGTAGTAGAGCCAGGAGTTGTCGTTCATCGCCCGGACATGGGTCGGATCCTGCCAGGCGGTACGGGCGCGCTCATGCGGCACCTCGATCACGAATTCGCCGCCGACCTTGAGCAGATCGAGGCAATTGCGCATCAGCATCGGTAAATCCGGCACATGCTCGAGCACATTATTGGCATAGATCGACTCGACCTCGCCGGCCGCCAGACGCATCGAGCCGACCTGGATCGAATCGATGTCGTGAGGAAAACTGAGCGGCTTGGCCAGATCGAGCACCACATCGGGCAAGGCGCTTTCCAGCACGTCGAGATTGAGCCAGCCCGGCTTGTAATCCTTGCCCGAACCGATGTGCACGCGCTTGACCAGACTGCGCTGCGCAGCCATCGAATCGCGCCCGCGCCCCTTGCGGTAACCCACGGCAAAGGCCAGCAGATCGGCGTATTCCTCGATCGGATCGGTCTGGCGGAAGGCCTTAAGGCGGGCACGCGAGGCATCAAACCAGACCGGCGTGGCAAACGACTCGGTGAAAAAGCGCTCCAGGCCGGCGTCCTCGACCCAGTTGACCGATTCGGCAAAGGCCGCCGGCACCTGAGTCGCAGCGCCAATCTCCGAGATCAGCGGCGTGCCAAGCGACAGGCAGGTGAAGGCCCTTGCCTGCTCGAAGCGGCTGCTGTCATAAAAGTGGCAATTCAGGACCGCCTTGGACTGGGCGATGAAGTGATCACGCTCAGGGCCATACAGCGGGCCGTCAAAGCTCGAGACGCTCAGACCGCAGGCTTCGATGCGGCTGATCCATTGCTGCCGGCGCGGATTGACGCTGCCGAAAAACAGCAGATCGATCGGACGCTCTTCCAGCGGAATCGACGAGGCTTCGAGGTAAGGCGCGTACTGGAAGGACACCAGCGGCACGTCGTTCGGATAATTCGAGTAGGCCCGCGCGTTGCGCAGGTCATAGTCGACCACCGGGGCCATCGAGATCAGCTTGAGATAGTCAGCGGGCAGGTTGGCACCGCCCTCACCGATCTGCTCGAGGTTGACGATAAAGCAGTCGTACTTGCGCAGCAGCGCCTGGTCGAAGCCGAGATGCGCACCGAAGACGAAGTTGAGCGCATCGCTGTGCAGGCGGTTCTTGCCAAGCGTCACCGTCGCGCCGAGCCGCTCGAACTGATAGCGAAAGAAGTTGGCCTGATCGAGCAGACCCAGTGAATGCACATAGCCGACAGGCTGGACGATGCACAGGTGAACGGCGGGTAAGGAATTCATGCTGAAGCATCTCCGCAAAGCGTGGCGGCGTCGGACGGACGTTGCGCGTGAAGGTGATCGGGGGGAAGGCCGGCACGCCATCGGCTGGCCATGCGCAGGTAAAGATCCTCGAGCGCGCGGGTCGTGCGCAGGCTGTCAAAGAGCGGTGCGGTCTCGCGGGCTGCGCGCAGATGCGCCTTGAGCGCGGCGTGGCGCGTCGGATCGCCGGCAATCGAGCGGGCAAGCGATTCGTAATCTTCGAGCGAGTCGGTGACGAGTTCGGGCAAACCCACCGCATGCAAGAGACTGGCCGCCACGCGGCCGACGAAACTGTTGCCGCGACAGGTCACCAGCGGCACGCCCACCCACAGGGCATCGCTTGCGGTGGTGTGAGCGTTGATCGGAAGGGTGTCGAGAAAGAGATCCGCCAGTCCGATTCGGGCCAGGTTGTGTTCAGGCTGCACCGGCGGCGCGAAGATCAGCCGGTCCGGATCGATGCCGCGAGCCTGCGCTTCACGGCGAAGATTGGCCTTTGAGGCTTCGTTATCCGACAGCTGCCACAGCACGCTGCCCGGTGTGCTCGCCAGCAGACGGCACCACACATCGAATACATCAGGCCGGATCTTGTAGGTCTGATTGAAGCTGCAAAAGACGAAGCCGGACTCGGGCAGCCCGACATCGGCGCGGCCGGGCATGGTCGCGACCGGACGGAGCCGATCATTAGCCTGATAGGAATCGGGCAGCCAGGCGAGTCGCTCGGTGAACTCATCGGCCTTTTCGGGCGGCAGCACGACCGGATCGACGATCGCGTAATCGATGAAGGGCGCGCCCATCGTGGCCGGAAAGCCGAGATAGGCTACCTGGATCGGGGCCGGTCGCATCGCCATGACACGGGTGCGCGCATTCAGGGTGAAGCCCTTCAGATCAATCAGCACATCGATGCGATCGGCACGGATCCGCTGGGCGGTTTCGCGGTCGCTCAGTCCGGACACGTCGATGAAGGCATCCCCCGAGGCCTCAATGCGACGGCGCAAAGCCGATCCGTCATCGCGACCGTAGGAATAGAGCCGTGTCTCGAAACGATCGCGATCGTGCAGCTCGAACACCCGAGCAATCAGCATCGAGGTGGCGTGATTGTGATAATCGTTGGAGAGATAACCGATTCTCAGGCGCTCGCCTGCCGGGCGATCCGCAGGCAGGACCGGCGGCATTGCGTCGATCTTGCCGAAATTGTTGCTGGCAAACTCGGTGAAGATGCGCCGTTGAATCGCGGCATCCACGCCGGCAGACAGGAACATGAAAGGCACATAGGCCTGCGGATCAGGCTTGGCGATGACCTCGTCGAGTGCTGCCAGATCGGCTTTGAGCAAGGACCAGTCGCAGGCCTGCAGGCTGTGATAAATCGCACCCACCAAACCCGATCCCCAACCCGGATGCAGCGCCAGAGCGGTGCGAATGCACTCGAGGCCCTCGACATTCATGGCCAGCCGTGCAAAGGCATTGCACATGATCGGATAGGGCTCGAAATAATCGGGCTTGCGGGCAACCGACTGCAGCAGCGCCGAGATCGCTTCGAGATGGCGGTCGGCCTGCTCCAGCGCCTGTCCATACTCGAACCAGGCGGTGTGGTCGGCACCGGGAAGGTGAGCCACGCGTCGCGCGTCATCGACGGCATCCTCGTAGCGATGCCGCTCCATGCGCAGCGCCACCCGCAACTGCGTGGCCAGCGTATCGCCGGGGGCAACCCGCAAGGCCGCCTCGACCGCCGCATTAGCACCGTCGAGGTCTCCCAGCTTGCGACGCGCCTGACCGAGATTGACCCAGTAGAGCGACTCGCCAGGCGCGATTTTCGTGGCGCGGGCATACGCTTTCTCTGCATCCTTCCAGCGACCTGCCAGGGCATGGGCGATACCGCCACGCCAGTGGCGCTCGGCCTCCTGATTCACGACGGCCTTGGCCGGTGAACGAAGGGTCATGGTCGGAGATTGCATCGGCAGGCTGCCCCTGATTGCGTCATTGGCGAAATCTTGAGGGGACAAGGGGGTCGGTAAGACCGGGAAAAGCGGCACCTTATCCCGACAGTTCGATTGTCAGAGGGCGGTGCAGGACATTGCCCTACCCCGGTGTCGGAGTCTTGCCAAGCCGCCCTCCTATCGGCCCAGGCCGGATGATGCAAGGCAGATCCGGGAGCAATCGTCTCGAGGCGACGGCTATACTCGCGCGGATCAACCGACCCTTACCAGGAGCGCGCCATGACCTCTTCCGCCGAAACCACCCGCTCACGCCTTGCCGACGAGTTGTCCAACGCCGTTGCCGAGGCCCAGAGCATCCTGCACAACGCTTCCGCTGAAACCGGTGAGCGCGCCCACGATCTGCGCCTGCAGGTCGAAGAAAAGCTGCGCCAGGCCCGCTTCAAACTGCAAGACCTCAACAGCACGGCCCGCGATCAGGCGGTCGAAGCTGCCCGGGCTGCCGATGACTTCGTTCATGCACGGCCCTGGCAGGCGGTAGGTATCGCGGCGGCCGCCGGCATCGTGATCGGTCTGCTGCTCAACCGACGCTGAATCCCGACATCGTGGCCGAGCGCCAAGCCGTGCCAATCGAATCCGAATCTGCCGAGCCTCAGGCAGGCACTTCGCGGGAGAACGATCAGCCTGCTGAAGACAAAGCCGGAATCATCGGCTCGCTGTCGCGCGTTGGCGCGGCGCTGAGCGAAGCATTCGACACGCGGGCGAATCTCGCCGCGCTGGAGTTGGGCGAACAGACCCGGCGCATCGAACAGCGCGTCGTCCTGCTGCTGATCCTCGCGATTGGCGCGGGCTTTGCGCTGCTTGCGCTGCAGGCCCTGATGGTCGCGATGCTGTGGGATCGAATGGGCGGTCAGTCGCTCGCGGTGCTGGCCGGCCTGTGGATCCTGGTGTGCCTGATCGTCGGGTGGAAACTGTCGCTGCTCGCTCAGCGCAGTGATCGCCCCTTCGGTGCGACGATCGACACCCTGCGGCGCGATCGGGCATTGCTGGCGGCCACATTCAGGCTGCGCAAACCATGAGCCAGAACCGCGAGGCAGCGGTCGAACAGCGCAAAGCGCTGCTGATCGCCAAGGCCGGCATCGACCGGGTGCAACTGGCCTCGACGCTGCACGAACTCGGTGAGCAGTTCAGGCCGACAGCCGTACTGCAAAGCGCGGGCGGACGCTCGGGGCTGCTGGCCTCAGCGGTACTGGCATTAGGCATTCCGCTGCTCGGAAGAACCAGACTGGCGCGAACCCTGAAGACCGCCTCGATCGCGATGACCGCGCTTCGCTTGTTCAGGAACTTGCGAAACCTGCGCGGCTGATGACTGGCGCCGGCGAGGCCAAACGGTTCAGCCGCCGGTTCGGGCGCGCTCCAGAACCATCAGTTCGAGACCCGCAGCATCCGATAGCCGCAACCGATTGCCGTCGATCTTCCAGACAGCGACCGCCTGCAGACGCACCAGAAACTCCGACTCGAGCGCCATCAGTTCAGGCGGGCCGGCCATCCGGGTCGAGATCGGGCTGACAAACCGCAGCTGGCTGGCATCGGCGATGACCTGTGCACTGAAGCGATTGACGCCCGAATTCCCGGCTGCCCGGGCCGGCTCTTCGAAGCGAAGGGTCAGACTGCCGAGCGACAGCGATGTGCCGGGCGCCAGCGTAAACCGGGGCAATGCCACCACTTGCCAGGCGCTGCCGGCAAGCAATGAGGGCAAGGGCGTGGTCACCGGATTGGGCATCGGTCTGGTCGCAGGGCTGGACCCGGCACTTGAGGTGGAGGCGCTCGTGCAGCCCGCCGAGAGCACCATGCCCAGACCCAGGACGATCAGCGCGCGCCGCATCGGCAATCAGCCCGGCCGACGTTGGGCTGGACGCGACGGACCGCGAGGCCCGGCGCCGCTTCCCGCGGTGCGCGGCGCAGCACCGCTTCGTGCACCGCCGCCAGTCGAGGGCCGCTTGGCCGGACCGCCGCGATGGGCATCGCCGGACGACGGCGGCCTGCCGGTGCGACGGGGCGCGAAGGTGCGCGGCGGACGGTCATCCTCGTGTGAGTCGCGCTGCGACACCGGCGGCGGCACGAAATCATCGATCCTGACCCGCGGAATCTGGACCTTGAGCATGCGCTCGATGTCAGTCAGAAACCGCATTTCCTCGCGATCGACCAGCGACACCGCGGCGCCGGGGCTGCCGGCGCGGCCGGTGCGACCGATCCGGTGAACATAGTCTTCCGGCACATTGGGCAGCTCGAAATTCACGACATGCGGCAACTGATCGATGTCGAGACCGCGTGCCGCGATATCGGTGGCCACCAGCACATGCAGCTTGCCGTCCTTGAAATTGGCCAGCGCCCGCATGCGGGCATTCTGGCTCTTGTTGCCGTGAATCGCGTCGGCACCAATACCGTCCTTGGCGAGCTGCTCGGCCAGCCGGTTGGCGCCGTGCTTGGTGCGGCAAAAGACCAGCACCTGAAACCAGCCCTTGCTGCGGATGAGGTGGGCGAGCAGGTGGCGCTTGACGGTCTTGTCGACCAGGTGCACCGACTGATCGACCAGCTCGGAGGTGGTGTTGCGCCGCGCGACTTCGACGCTGGCCGGGTCGCGCAGCATGCTGTCGGCCAGTTCGCGGATCTCGCCCGAGAAGGTCGCCGAAAACATCAGGTTCTGGCGCTGGCGGGGCAAAAGAGCGATCACCTTGCGGATGTCGCGGATAAAGCCCATGTCGAGCATGCGATCGGCTTCATCCAGGACGAAGACCTGCACTTCCGACAGATCGACGGTGCGCTGGCTGACATGATCGAGCAGCCTGCCCGGGGTGGCGACCAGTACGTCGATGCGGCCCTTGAGCATGCTGATCTGGGGATTGATGTTGACGCCACCGAAGACCGCGAGCGATTTCAGGGGCAGATGCTTGCCGTAGGTGCGCACCGACTCTTCGACCTGCGCCGCGAGTTCGCGGGTTGGCACCAGCACCAGGGCGCGCGGGCGTCCCTGACGGGACTGGCCGGGCCGGCCATCGGGGCCGGGCGCCGACAGGCGCTGCAGGATCGGCAGGGTAAAGCCGGCAGTCTTGCCGGTGCCGGTTTGAGCGGCGGCGCGCAGGTCACGACCCGAAAGCACGACCGGAATGGCCTGCAGCTGGATGGGGGTCGGGGTTGAGTAGCCGGCGTCGGTCAGGGCGCGCAACAACGGTTCGGCCAGCCCGAGGCTGGCAAAGTTCACTTCGGAGGTCATGAGGAGGGTTCCGGCGGCAGCCCATCGCTCATTCGAGTGACACCAATCGAGGCGTTCGTCCAAGAAGAAAAGGATGGTTCACCAGACATGACGCGTGATTGGCTGATCGCATCAAGCCTTAAATGATAGCAGGATATGCTGTTGTCCGGTATGCCCCCCCGATGTTGTCCCTGCTGTTGTCACTGAGCCAGAGCCCATGAAACCGATCGCAGACCTTCGCAAAACCTATGAACTCGACGAACTGATCGAGGCGCGCGCCAGCACATCACCCTTCGTGCAATTCGGGCAATGGCTGCAGCAGGCCCTCAACAGCGGCATCTAGGAGCCCAACGCCATGACCCTGGCGACTGTCGAGGCAGGCGGGCGGCCCTCGACACGCATCGTCCTGATCAAGGATTTCGACGAGCGCGGCGTCGTCTGGTACACCAACTACGACAGCCGAAAAGGCCAGGAGCTCGCGGCCAATCCGATGGCAGCACTGCAGTTTCATTGGGTCGCCCAGGAGCGGGTGGTGCGAATCGAAGGCCGGGTCAGCCGCGTGGCAGAGGACGAATCGGATACCTACTTCGCCTCGCGCCCACTGGGTTCACGCATCGGTGCCTGGGCGTCGGCGCAAAGCCGTCCGATCGACTCGCGACAGACGCTTGAGGCACAGGCCGCGCAGTGCGAAGCGCGCTTTGGCGACTCGCCGCCGCGACCGCCACATTGGGGCGGTTATCGGCTTTCGCCCGACTACTGGGAGTTCTGGCAGGGCCGTCCTTCGCGTCTGCACGACCGGCTCGCCTATCGTCTTCAGGCCGACGGCAGCTGGCATCGCGAACGTCTTTCGCCCTGACGCCCGGTTGACATCGACCTAGACCTTGACCTCGTCGCTGCGCTTGTCGCCGCGATTGTCGACCCAGGAAATCGTGATGGTGTCGCCGGCCTTGGCACCCCTGATGCGAAAACCCAGGAAGGGATTTTTGCTGATCCCGGGCCCCCAGAGGGCCTTGAGCGCCGGCTTTCCGTTGAGTGCCGCCACCACCTCGGTGATATGCCAGGCCGGCACGAGCTTGCCAGCCGCATCGCGCCGCTGGCCGCTTTCCATTTCGTGAGCCATCAGCACACGAACCTCAGCCACGCCGTCCTTCAGCGTGGCGCGAATCTTTGTCGGATCTGACATGTCGTGTCCTCGCCGGGTGATCAGCCGCCGCAGCCGCCGATAGTGACCTTGACGTCCTTGCGAGCCATAAAGAAGCGCCCATCTGCCCTGACCAGTGCAATCACATCGGAGGTCTGGCTCATCTTTACGCGCATGGTCAGGTCGGGCTCGACGCCCTCAAGCAGCTGGTAGCTGGCCACCAGCGGGTCGGGATTTTTCTCAACCAGCAGCGAGATCTGCTCAGTACGGAGCAACTGGCTGCGAACCGCCACCGGCACGACCGCGCCGTTCTCGGCGATATCGGGGGCGGTGATCTGGATCTCCTTCGAGTCGGCTGCGGTGGTTCCGCCCAGCATCCTGAGCAGCTCGCTGAGGTTCCTTGCCTGAAAGAGCGTGGCGTTAAAGGTCTGGGCACTGACCGGCCGGCCCTCGAACAGGCCGATGGCAGCCAGCGCTGCATAAAGACCGAAGCTGCCTGCGGCGCGCAGACCGGTGCGACGGGAAGGATTCATCAGGACTCCTTTTGTCAGTGAAAGTGCGTCGCCTCTGGCTCGGCATCGGCCGGCATCTCGGCATGCACCACCTCGCCTTCATGATTCGGAAAGAGCGGTGCGCCGCAATCCTCGCAGTATTCCGGCTCGGTCACCTCAGCCCAGGTGCGCATCTCGGTCACGCCGGCTTCGCGAAGGGTCTCGCGGATCCGCTCGAGCGGCGTCGGGTCGTCAATCTCGGATTCGGCGCCGAGCAAGGGCCAGACCACGCCTTGCGCGACCTCCTCGCTGTCCCCGATCGACAGACCCACCCGGTATTCGTCGATCCGACCTTCGCCGAAGGGCGCAACGGTGGCTTTGACACCCTCCGGCTCGAGATCAAGCGCATGGGTGAGAAAGTGCACGCCGGCCTTGATGGCATACGGCCGGACCCGACGGTCGGCTTCGCGAAGGTTGATGTGATAGGCATCGGGCAGCAGACATTCGAAGCCGCAACCCGCCAGGAGGGACTCGAGCGTCGGGCGAGCCTGCGCAATCCATTGCTCCAGACAATGCACGCGCGAGGCATGCTCGGGCGACTCAACGCTTTGCCAGCGAAAGAGCGCCCCGCCTGCCGGTGCCGCCACCGCAGCCAGCAAAAATCGGCTGTCTGCGAGCATCTCGGCGGTCTCGGGCAGTGACTTCAGATCGAGCTTTGAGGCTTGTGCACCATTGCCGATCGCCGACTGACCGAGCTTGCGCGCAAGCTTGCGCAATTCGCTGAAATCGCGCGGCAGCTGATCGACGCTGTAGAGACAGGGTGCCAGCCGGAAGCGGACGTCTGCGGCCAGCACATGCGCCTGCCAGTGAGCCGACAGTGTGGTCGCGACATCGGCGGCAATCGGCCCTGACGGAATGCGAAAGCGCGTCCAGGCCACCACCGGCGCGGCCACCAGCAGGACATCCCAACGCTGGCCGTCGACCTCGAGCACCAGCGATTCGGAGGCGGTTTCGACCGACTCGATCAGCGCGCCATAAGCCTCGGTATCGGTCTGGTGCAAACGATCGAGCGAATCGTAGATCGACTGCGGATGCCCGGTATCGAGCAGGCGCTCGATGCGATGCGCCAGCTGGGCGTCCCAGAAGGCGTCTTCGACGCGACTGCCGGAGTTGGCCAGGCCAAGCGCCGCGGCGACGAGTCGCTCGGCATCGGCGGACAGATGGGACTTTCGGTCGCGCCCGGAGCGCGGATGACGAGTTGCTTTCAAGGACGGCCTTCCGGTTAGTGCCGACGATAAGTCGCTGATTTTAGCGGATCGTCCCGGTCAAGCTGACCCGGGGCGCGAAGATGAGGAAAACCCTGACCGCTATGCGGGGCTTGAGATGCCCCACAAAGTCGGCTTTCGCCTGTCCTTTTCGATCGCCGCAAGCGCGGCCTGATGGTCTGACAACTCGAGCTCGGTGGGCACCAGAACACGCAGGCCCTTGGGCGGCCACTGATGCTGCTGCGCATCAGCCTTGCCGGCAGGCTGATAGTCGAGCGCCATCGCAAAGCTGTCCTGACCGCGGGTCATCGCGAGATAAACCTCGGCCAGCAGCTCG
>CANKWX010000085.1 GCA_947487165.1 Burkholderiales bacterium | reverse complement strand
TCCCGCCAGTCAATGCTTGAGCGCTTGCTTCAATGACGTCTTCAATGAGCATCCTGAGGCGGCTGATCGCTTGCGGCTGGCCTAAGTCTGACTGCCGCAACGGTGCCGGGGCCTCAGGCGAAAAAAGGGCCCGGAGATCATCCGGGCCCTCGTAAATGGTGGAGCCGGCGGGAATCGAACCCGCGTCCGCAAGTCATCTGCCTAACCGATCTACATGCTTAGCCATGTCAATTTTTGTCTCGTCATTGCCCATGCCGACAGGCAGGCTCAGGCAACGACCAGCCACCTATTTTTTAGCGTCTCGACAAGTGGCCCGCCGAGACGCGATACGATGTGAATGACACTGCAGTCCCTTGCGGGACCCGGGCCATCGGCAACCCGGTGCGGCGGCTTAGGCCTTAAGCGGCCAGAGCGAAACGCTCGTCGTTGGCGTTTGAAGTTTTCTCGAAGGATTTACGAGGTTACGAGAGTCCTCGGCATGCACTGAAACGCTTCACTACCCACGTCGAAACCAGGTCGGCCCCGGTCTTGAACAATCGAGTATAGACCTTGTTGCCCTACTTCACCTCGAAACTCACACGCGCCGGTGGCAGCTTGTCGTCCGGCCCCGGCAGGCGCGGTGCCATCAGGTAGAGGCGGTCGTGCGAGATGGCTTTACGGTCACGCAGATAATCGCGCGCCGATTGCGCGCGCAACTGGGCGACCTGCTTGACGTCGGCCGGCGTGATCACTTCACGCTCGAGCAGCTGTGCTTCAAGGACCTCGGGCGGCGGTGGCTTGCCGAACATCGACGGGTTGAGCTTGGCATTGCGCCACGCCCGCTCGAGCAGGGCAGGGCGCTCAGCCGGATCGATCGTGATGGCATCGATCGGCGGCAGCTCTGCACTGCGGTTGGCGCGACGCAGCTCTGCAAACTTGAGCGCGCGCAGTGTGTGCTCGAGGCGCGCCTGCTGCATGCCAATCCGGTCGCCTGCTTCGTCGCCGTAGCCGGCGATCTCGAGTGAGAGCGCCGGGCGTTCGGTCAGCCCCTTGGCCAGCGTATCGAGCCGATTGCGATCTTCCTCATCGAGCGTCGCGGTGCCCGGTGCGAAATCGATGTAGCTGATGTCATTGGCTGCACCGCTGCCCAGCGAGGCCAGGAAGCTGAAAGGCGAGGTCACGATCTTGACGATCAGGTTGCCGATCACCTTCCAGATCAGTCCGCCGACCGAAAATTGAGGGTCGGACAGGCTGCCCGAGATTGGCAGGTCGAGGTCAATATTGCCGTTGCGATCCTTGAGCAGCGATACCGCAAGCAGCACCGGCAGCTTCGATGCAGTCGGACTGTCGACCTTCGGCCCGAAGGTCAGCTGATTGATCACCAGCTTGTTGGTCGCCTGCAGCGTGCTGCCGTCGATGCGGTAGCGCACGTCGGCACTCAACTTGCCTTTTTCGATCGAATAGCCGGCCCAGCGGCCCGAGTAGGGGCTGATCTTGGGCAGGTCGAAGCCGCTGGCCACCGCGCGCAGGTCGATGAGTCGATTGGGCGGCAAAGGGTGGAACTTGCCGGTGATCTCGAGCGGCGCGTCGTCATCGACCCGGCCACTCACGCCCACTTCGGAAGGCTCGCTGCGATCGCTGGCAATCGCGTCGATCGATCCGTTGAGCTGCGTGAGATTGGCGGAGTAGTTGGGCTTGATGAAATTGTCGGTGAAGTTGATGTTGCCGCCAGCGACACGGATGGTCCCGATACGCAGCGTGGGCTGCGGCGAGGCAGGCGCGGCGCCTGTGGGCTTTCTGTCGATTGTCCTGGTGGCAGGCGCTGCCGAGGGCATGCTGCTTGTCCCGGTCGACTCCGGCGCGCCTGCGGGCTTGTCAGGATCGGGCTGGGCGGTCGTCAGCGAAATCGGCGCAGCGTCGTTTTTCTGGTCGACCACCATATCGCTCAGATTCAGTCGCCCTTCTGACGACAGGATGACGCGGGCATAGAAATCGACGATCGCGACATCACCCAGCTCAATCAGGCTGTCGCTTGGCCGTGCGGGCCGCCAGTCGACTTTCAGGCTGGGTGTCACCAGTGCCGACCATCGCAGGAAGTCGTCACTCGAGACCTTGTCGAGCGCGCTGAAATCATTCAACGAGACTTCGCCGTTGAACCCGATGCGCGAGAGTTCGCCACCTGGCGTTGCGCTCAGGCGAACTCTGCCGGTGCTCCAGAGCTGACCGCGGGCGATCGTCAGATTCAAATAGGGTTCGACATAAGGATCGACATACGACAGCGATGCACGGCGCACCTGAACCTGTGCGTCAACGTCGAGCGGGGCCGGCCGCATGCTTCCTCGGGCACTCAGTCGTGCGCCATCGATGAAGGTGGCGGTCGCATCGAAACTGGCTGATTTCGAGGGGTCCAGCGTCACCGAGCTGGCCTTGGCATTGAGTGTCAGGCGAGGCAGTCGGCGTTCACGATCAACCAGGGAGTCGGCATAGTCGAGGTCAAGCCGGTCGACTTCGACGCTTCTGGCGAGCAGGGTCCAGGGGGCCGACGTCGCGGCGCTGGCGGCCGCGCTGGTCGAGGCGCCCGCGCGTGGCGCAGGCGGCACATACCAGTCCTGCAGATTGAAGCGGCCGTTGCTGGCGCGGCGCACCGACAGCTTCGATCGTTCGAGCGCCACCGAACCCAATTCGAGATGCCGCGCCACCGAATCGGCCGAGACATCGCGAACTGTCAGCTTGCCGATGGTTGCCGGCGGCTGCTTGTCATGACTCAGCTTCAGGTCGGACAGGATCACTGAGCCATCCTTCATCGACCAGGAGGGTGCGGCGCTGTCCCAGGCAAGCGTTGCATTCGCATCGAGACGACCCGATTCGAGCTTCGCTCGCAGGCCAGGTCCGGCGAGTGCGGCGAAACCGGGCAGGCTCAGATCTTGAAGGGAGACCTCCGCCTGCCCTCTTTCCCCGTCGAGGCTGAGCTCGGCACGCAGAGGGGTGGTCTCATTGAACCTGGCTTCGACACGTGCCTTGCCGTTGGCCCCGGCCGGCTTTGCCAGATCCGGGATGGTGAGCGCATCGGCCGCTATCGCCAGCTGATCGAAGCGAAGCGTCAGTGGCGCAGGGAGTGCCGCGTCCTGCCAGTCGATCTGTCCGCCGGCGATCCTGAGCGAATCGACACGCAAGGATTTCGGCCCTGACAGTGGTTTGTGTGTCGCCGCGCTGGCGTCATGGCCAGGTTTGCCGACGGCAAGCGGCGCGGGCCACTGCAGGCTGCCGTCGGCATGCCGGCCCAGACTCAGCCGTGGACGATCCAGTGTGATCGATGACACATGGAGCGCGCCGCCCAGCGGCTTCGATGGTTCGAGTCCGAGCGCAAGTGAGGCAACCGACAACCGCTCGTGACCGGTGCCATCGATCACGCTGAATTCATCGATGCCGACCTTGCCCTGAACTTCGAGTAATGAGACCAGTTCAGGACTGTCGGCATTCAGCGTGACCCCCAGCTCGAAACCGACAGCCCCCGAGCGAGGCCTGATGTCGTCGGGCAACTTCAGATAGGGCAAGAGGCTGACGATGGGCAGGCCTGCGAGCGTGGTATGACCCTTCAGTACCCGAGCGTCCGCGAAAGGCGTGGAAACAGCATCGAGTGAGGCAGGGTGCCCGTCCAGATTCAGGCGTACATCGAGCCTGGCAGGGGCTGACTTGCGGTCGTCGCGGTTGGAGAGGTCGTGCAGCATGAGCGACAGATCGCTGATCTGCGTGACTTTGCCGACAAATTGATCATCGAATTCGAGCGCACCCCGATCGATGCTGACACGGTCGAGTTCCCATTCGAGCTTGCCGTCGGAGGCCGGGCGCTGCTGAATGCGCTCGATGATGTCGCTGATATCGAAACCGACGGGAGCGTGCCGGATAATGCGCGCCTTGATATCCTCGATCTGCACATTGCGCACGACCACCCGACCGCGCAGATAGTCCAGCGCAGAGACCTCGACCGTCAGGCGCTTGACGGCCAGGGTCGGTCTGGGAGCGGGGGGGCGCATCACCACCAGATCGGTCACGACGAGTCGCCCCGAAAACGGCGAGACCTCGATCCGCCCGATGCTCACTTCGCGGCCGACCAATTCGCCGACCTGCGCGGCAATCTGCTGGCGCATCAGATTCGGCCCCCAGGTCAGGCCGCTGACAATCAGTCCTGCCAGAAGCGCGATCGCCACCAGCAGCCAGAGTCCGGTACGCGCCAGGGTGCCGCGTTGCCTGAAAGCGGCTGCTCGCTTTTCGACGCTTGCGCGGGCCATCTGGCGATTCTCCTTCGTGTCCGTGTCGGCGTCTGTCTTGCGGATCAACCGCGCGTCATGCCGAGCTTGAGCACGGTCTGCAGCTCCGCGGGATGCCGGATCAGTGCATCGGCGCCCCATTCATGAGGCGGCAGCGCTTCGCCACAGAATCCGTAGGCCGCGGCAATCGTCAGCATCCCGGCGGCCTTGCCGGCTTCGATGTCACGGATATCGTCGCCGATATATATGCAGTCGGTGGGCGATACGCCTGCCAGGCGCGCGGCGTGGAGCAGTGGTTCGGGGTGCGGCTTGGCAAACGGCGTCGTGTCGCCGCCGATCGCTGTGGCCGATCGCTCAAGCAAGCCGAGTGACGCCATGATCGGCCGCACATAACGCTCGACCTTGTTGCTGACCACCCCCCAGCAAATGCCCGAGGCATCGAGTGCATCGAGCACGTCTGCCATGCCGTCGAAGACTCGGGTGTGGACCACCATCGCCGCCTCATAGCGATTGAGAAAATCGAGACGCAATGCTTCGTAAGCCGGATCGGCGTTGCTGATGCCCAAGCCCTGGCCGATCAGGCCCCGCGCGCCGTGCGAGGCGAAAGGTCGCAGCAATTCAAGCGGCATCGGTGCCAGTCCGCGTGCCATCCGCATCGCGTTGACCGGGGCGGCAAGGTCGGCTGCGGTATCGGCGAGGGTGCCGTCGAGATCGAAAAACACGGCTGCCGGAGGGCTTGATCGTTGCTCAATCGCGTTCATGACGACAGCCCGACTCAGGCGGCTCGCCGCATCGCGACGAGGTAGTTCACGCTGACATCGTTGTCGACCAGCCGATACTCGCGGCTGATCGGGTTGTAGGTCAGTCCCATCATCGCCGCCTGCTCAAGGCCCGCTCGCCGCGCAGCGTTCACCAGCTCTGACGGTTTGATGAACTTCTCGTACTCGTGCGTGCCGCGCGGCAACAGATTGAGAATGTATTCGGCGCCGATGATCGCAAACAGAAAGGCCTTGGGGTTGCGATTGAGCGTCGAGAAAAAGACCCAGCCGCCGGGTTTGGCCAGACGGGCACAGGCCGCGATCGTGGAGTCAGGGTCGGGCACGTGCTCCAGCATCTCCATGCAGGTGACCACGTCATAAAGGCCCGGCTCGCGCTCAGCGAAAGTTTCCGCGAGGACCTGCTCGTAACGGACCGTGACACCCGATTCGAGGCCGTGCAATTCGGCGACCTGCAGGGCCTTGTCGGCCAGGTCGATGCCGGTTACCTGCGCACCATGGCGCGCCATCGCCTCGGCAAGAATGCCGCCGCCGCAACCGACGTCGACCGCCTTGCGACCCGTCAGCGGGCCGGCTAACCGCTCTATCCAGTCGAGTCGCAAGGGGTTGATCTGATGCAGCGGTCTGAATTCAGACTCCGGATCCCACCAGCGCGAGGCCAGTGCCTGAAATTTGGCGACTTCGGCGGCATCAGCGTTGGCTTTCATTGGCGGGACAGTCTCTTGTCTAACAGAAGGGGTTTCAGTGGTGGACATCAATCAATACCAAACGGACAGACCATCATTCTACGTTCGCGTCGACGCACGAGGTACGCCCACGCCGGGAGGATGCTCGTCAGGCAACCCGTATAAACAAAAAAAGCCCCGCTCGCGGCGGGGCTTCAGACCGTGCGCTCCGAAGAGCGCAGCGTTCGATCGAAAACTTACTTGACGGTACGGGTACCGACGACTTCGATTTCGACGCGACGGTTCTTGGCGCGGCCGTCTGCGGTCTTGTTGTCGGCCAGAGGCTGCTTCTTGCCTTTGCCTTCGGTGTAGACGCGGTTGGCTTCGATGCCCTTGCTGACAAGGTAAGCCTTGACCGACTCTGCGCGACGCAGCGACAGCTTCTGGTTGTAGGCGTCGGAGCCGACAGAGTCGGTGTGGCCGACAGCAATAACAACCTCGAGCGTGAAGCTCTTGATCTTGGCGGCGAGCTCGTCAAGCTTGGCCTTACCTTCCGGCTTGAGCGTGGCTTTATCGAAGTCGAAGAAGGCGTCTGCTGCGTAGGTGACTTTCTCGCTGACGACTTTCGGCGGAGCGACCGGAACCGGGGCCGGGCGAGGTGCAGGGGCCGGAACGGGAGGCACGACGACCGGAGCGGGCGCCGGCGGTGCCGGGGGTTTCGGAATCAGGTTCTCGTCGCAACCTTTTTGCGCGTTGGTCGGATCCCAGAATGCGCCTCTCCAGCACAGACCAGACGGGCTGTTGACGTCACTGAAGGGGTCGGTGACGACGATGTTATCGCCTGCACCACCAACCCAAAGACCAGACTGACCCGCACGTGCCTGCGGAGTGGGGGCGCCAGGATTGCCGCCCGTTGCGCAAGCGGCCAGAAGCACCGTTGCTGCCAAGGCACTCAATTTAACCGAATTCTTCATGTTTCTCCTCTCGGTGAGATGGCTCACATCAGAAAAATCAACGCCTTACAACGTCTGCGGAGCAGTATACAGACCGACCCCAACCGACAGCAAAGCATCCCCGACCCTGTCTCGTGCCGGAAACCACGGATCGTCAAAACAAATCATCACAGGGCAAAACCCTGCTAATGAGCGTCTTAAACGCCATCAGGCACGAGCAAACTCAATCGATTGTGCCACACGACCCTGCGCGCAGATATGCCTGAAAGGGCCTCCAGTGCCGGTGTGTATGCCAATTGTCGTTTCGTAACAACAGGTCGTCCGTCAATCCAGACGTCGGTGACCTGCTCCCGTCCGGCGCAGTAGAGCAACTGCGCGACCGGATCGTAAATCGGCTGTTGATCGTCATCGCTCAGATCGACAGCGACCAGGTCGGCTGATTTGCCGGCCACGATGCTGCCGATACGGTCCTGCCAACCAAGTGCACGCGCCGCCGACAGCGTGGCCGCGCGCAGCGTGGCATGCGCGCCGAGTGCGGTGGCGTCGGCGCTCGACCCTTTGGCCAGCAGGGACGCGGTTCGCATCTCGAGCAGCATGTCCAGACGGTTGTTGCTCGCCGAGCCATCGGTTCCGATGCCGAGGTTGATGCCCTGTTCGAGCATTTTGGCGACCGGGGCAATGCCGCTGCCCAGCTTGAGGTTGGAGTGCGGGCAGTGGGCGACCGAGGCGCCGTGATCGGCGAGCATCCTGATTTCGGCGTCGTTCAGGTGCACCGCATGGACCGCGATGAGCTCTGGGCCGACCAGGCCCAATGCGGCCAGGCGTTCAAGCGGCCGCACGCCGTACCGGGCGATATGGTCGGAGATTTCGCGGGCGGTTTCATGGACATGCATATGCACCGGCAATTGCAGTTCGGCAGCGAGTTTGACGACTTCGCGAAAGGCGTCGTCGGACACTGAATAGGGGGCGTGGGGGGCGAGGCAGAATCCGATCGATGACTCGTGTCGCAATGAATCGCGTAGCGCCATGCCCTTATCAAGATAGTCGGCCGGGCCACTGCCGTAGGCGCTCGGAAAGTCGATGACCAGGATGCCCAGGACAGCCCGCATACCCATCTCGAGCGCGGCGCGGGCGGTGGCCTGCGGAAAGAAATACATGTCGTTGAAGGTGGTCACGCCGCCGCGCAGCATTTCGCGGCAGGCGAGCACGGTGCCGTCATAGACAAACGCTTCGGACATCAATGCGCCTTCGATCGGCCAGATGCGCTCGCGCAGCCATTGCTCAAGCGGCAGGTCGTCGCCTGCGCCACGCAGCAGGGCCATCGCAGCATGGCTGTGCAGATTGATGAGTCCCGGGATCAGGAGGTGATCGGGCAGATCAGTTCGGCTCGCATGCGGATACAGGCGCAAGGCTTCGTCGCGCGGCAGGACTGCCTCGATCAGATTGCCCCGGATGACGACGGCATGGTCGGTGAGGACGGTATTCGCCGGTTCGACCGGCGCAATCCAGCGAGGTGTCAGGACGACGGGCAATTCGGCAGGCTGGGTCATGGCGCAGGGGCGGCAGGCTGATGGCGCGGCCGATTACAGCACACTTGCCCAGATTGGATTAAAATTCAAAGATTTACCGGAAAAAGCGCCGCCCTCTTCATGGATCAGTTCGCAAAAGAAACCCTGCCTATCAGCCTCGAAGAGGAAATGCGGCGCTCTTACCTCGATTACGCGATGAGCGTGATCGTCGGTCGGGCACTGCCGGATGTGCGTGACGGACTCAAGCCGGTTCACCGGCGAGTGCTGTTTGCCATGCACGAACTCAACAACGACTGGAACCGCCCTTATAAGAAGTCGGCCCGTATCGTGGGCGACGTCATCGGTAAATACCATCCGCACGGCGACCAGTCGGTCTACGACACCATCGTCCGGATGGCGCAGGATTTTTCGCTGCGCTACCTGCTGGTCGACGGTCAGGGCAATTTCGGTTCGGTCGATGGCGACAACGCTGCGGCGATGCGTTACACCGAGATCCGGCTGTCCAAGATCGCGCATGAGCTGCTGGCAGACATTGACAAGGACACTGTCGACTTCGGGCCCAACTACGATGGCTCCGAACGCGAACCGCTGCTGCTGCCGGCGCGCATTCCCAATCTGCTGATTAATGGCAGCTCGGGCATTGCGGTCGGCATGGCCACCAACATTCCGCCGCACAATCTGAGCGAAGTGATCGAGGGCTGTCTGCTGTTGCTGCGCCGACCCGAATCGACCGTGGACGAGTTGATCGAGCTGATTCCGGCGCCCGATTTTCCTACCGCCGGCATCATCTATGGCGTCAATGGGGTGCGCGACGGCTATCGCACCGGGCGAGGCCGGATCGTCATTCGCGCCCGGACTCACTTCGAAGATTACGACCGCGGCACGCGCACGGCGATCATCGTCGACGAGCTGCCCTTCCAGGTGAACAAGCGTGTTCTTCAGGAACGGATCGCCGAGCTGGTCAACGAGAAAAAGATCGAGGGCATCTCCGATATTCGTGATGAGTCCGACAAGTCGGGCATGCGCGTGGTGATCGAGCTCAAGCGCGGCGAAGTGCCCGAGGTGGTGCTCAACAATCTCTACAAGCAGACCTCGCTGCAGGACACCTTCGGCATGAACATGGTGGCGCTGGTCGATGGCCAGCCGCGCCTGCTCAATCTCAAGCAGATGATCGAGGCGTTTTTGTCGCATCGGCGCGAGGTGGTGACACGGCGCACGGTCTACGACTTGCGCAAGGCCCGCGATCGCGGCCATGTGCTCGAGGGCCTCGCTGTGGCGGTGGCCAATGTCGACGAGATGATCGAGCTGATCAAGGCCTCGCCCACCCCGCCGGTGGCCAAGGAGCGGCTGCTATCGCGCACCTGGGAGCCTGGTGTAGCCCGCGAGATGGTGACGCGCTCGGGTGTCGAGGCATCGGCTTTTCGCCCGCTTGGGCTTGAGCCCGGCGTTGGCCTGTCGGATGCCGGTTATCGCCTGTCCGAGACGCAGGCCCAGGAAATCCTGCAGATGCGTCTGCAGCGCCTGACCGGGCTGGAACAGGACAAGATCGTCCAGGAATATCGCGAGGTGATGGACACCATTGCCGATCTGCTCGACATCCTGGCGCGCCCCGAGCGCATCAGCACGATCATCAGCGACGAGCTCAAGTCGATCAAGGCCGAATACGCCGATCCGAACAAGGATCCACGTCGCTCGCAGATCGAACTCAATGCCACCGAACTCGATACCGAAGACCTGATCGCGCCGACCGACATGGTGGTGACGCTGTCGAATACCGGCTATGTCAAGAGTCAGCCGTTGTCGGAGTATCGTGCGCAAAAGCGTGGCGGTCGCGGCAAGCAGGCCACCTCGATGAAAGACGACGACTGGATCGCCCAGCTCTTCATCGCCAACACCCACGATCACATCCTGTGCTTTTCCGACCGCGGTCGCGTCTATTGGCTCAAGGTCTGGGAAGTGCCGCAGGGGTCACGCAATGCGCGCGGCAAGCCGATCGTCAACATGTTCCCGCTGGCCGACAACGAAAAGATCACCGTCGTGCTGCCGGTCAAGGCCTTCGACGACAATCACTTCGTCTTCATGTCGACCAGTCTGGGCACGGTCAAAAAGACGCCGCTGAGCGAGTTCTCGCGGCCTTTGCGCAAGGGCATCATCGCGGTTGATCTCGATGAAGGCGACTTCCTGATCGGTGTGGCGGTGACCGATGGCCTGCACGATGTCATGCTGTTTTCCGACAGCGGCAAGGCGGTGCGCTTCGATGAAAACGACGTGCGACCGATGGGGCGCGGCGCGCGCGGCGTGCGCGGCATGATGCTCGAAGAGGGCCAGCGCGTGATTGCGATGCTGGTGGCCGAGACCGAGACCCAGTCGGTGCTGACAGCCACCGAAAACGGCTTCGGCAAGCGCACCCCGATCACCGAGTACACCCGTCATGGCCGCGGTACCAAGGGGATGATCGCGATCCAGACCAGCGAGCGCAACGGCAAGGTGGTGGGTGCGATCCTGGTCGAGTCGAGCGACGAGA
Organism: Burkholderiales bacterium; assembly: GCA_947487165.1. Taxonomy (GTDB): domain Bacteria; phylum Pseudomonadota; class Gammaproteobacteria; order Burkholderiales; family Burkholderiaceae_E; genus UBA4615. The sequence continues at coordinate 1,822 of CANKWX010000085.1, read as the reverse complement.
TCATGCTGATCACCACCGGCGGCGTGCTGGTGCGCACCCGGGTTTCCGAGATCCGCGAGATGGGCCGTGCAACCCAGGGTGTGACCCTGATCGCGGTCGATGCCGGCACCACGCTGCAGGGTGTTCAGCGGGTGGTCGAATCGGACGCGGCCGATGATGGCGCTGCCGCCGCCGATCCCGCGGCACCGGATGCCTCTGATGCCGGGGTGCCCGACTCGGATACTGCGCAGTGACCCGCAAGGTCTTCAACTTTTCTCCGGGTCCGGCGCTGATTCCGGAGCCGGTGCTGCGCCAGGCAGCCGACGAGATGCTCGACTGGCAAGGCACCGGCATGTCGGTGATGGAGGTGAGTCATCGGGGCAAGGATTTCATGGCCCTGCACGCTCGCGCGATTGCCGATCTGCGCGAACTGCTCGCGATTCCGCCGAATTACAAGGTGCTCTTCATGCAGGGCGGTGCGCTGGCCGAGAATGCGATCGTGCCGCTGAACCTGATGGGCGAGGCCGGTCAGGCTGACTACCTTCTCACCGGGCAGTGGTCGCTCAAGTCGGCACGCGAAGCCGCGCGCTACGGGCAGATCAACATCGTTGCCGATGCCGCCAGCGCCGATGGCAGCGATACCGCCGATGCCGCTGGCGCTTACACCCATATTCCGGAGCAATCGGCCTGGACGCTGTCGCGCAAGGCGGCTTATCTGCATCTGTGCACCAGCGAAACGATCGAAGGCGTCGAATTCCAGTCCGACCCGGCGGTCGGCAGCGCAGAGCACGAGGTGTCGCCCGATGTGCCGATCGTGGCCGACATGTCCTCGCACATTCTGTCGCGGGTCATCGATGTCAGCCGCTATGGCTGCATCTATGGCGGTGCACAGAAAAATATCGGCCCGGCCGGCCTGACCTTCGTGATCATTCGCGAGGATCTGATCGGGCGCGCCCATCGGCTTTGCCCGAGCGCGTTCAACTATCAGGTTGTGGCCGACAACGATTCGATGTTCAACACGCCGCCGACTTTCGGCATCTACCTTGCCGGACTGGTCTTCGAGTGGCTCAAGGCGCAGGGCGGCGTGGCGGCGATCGAGGCGATCAACATCGACAAGGCCAGGCTTCTCTATGAGGCCATCGATGACAGCGGGCTTTACGAGAACCGGGTCAGCAAGCGCGATCGCTCGCGCATGAACGCGACCTTCTTTCTGCGCGACGAGCGCCTGAACGAGGCTTTTCTGGCCGATGCCCGCGAGGCAGGGCTGATGAACCTCAAGGGCCATCGTGTGGTCGGCGGCATGCGCGCATCCATCTACAACGCCATGCCGATCGAGGGCGTCCGTGCCCTGGTCGCGTTCATGCGCGATTTCGAACAGCGACGAGGCTGATAATGAGCGAAGGGCTCGATGCACTCAGGCAAAAGATCGACGATGTCGATCAGCGACTTCTGGCGCTCTTGTCCGAGCGCGGCCGATTGGTTCTGGAAGTGGGCGCACTCAAGCATGCCGAGAACTCGCCGGTCTGGCGCCCCGAACGCGAGGCCCAGATTCTGCGGCGCCTGGCTGAGCGCAACCCCGGGCCGCTGGCGCAAGGCGCACTCACCGCGATCTGGCGCGAGGTCATCTCGGCCTGTCGCGAACTCGAGCGCCAGTTGAGGGTGGCTTATCTCGGGCCGGCCGGCACCTTCTCCGAGCAGGCGGTCATCGCCAAATTCGGTCATGGCATCGAGGCGGTGCCCTGCGTGAGCATTGACGAAGTCTTTCGCCAGACCGAAGCCGGCGTGGTCGATTTTGGTGTGGTGCCGGTCGAAAACTCGAGCGAGGGCGCGGTCAATCGCAGCC
>CANKWX010000084.1 GCA_947487165.1 Burkholderiales bacterium | reverse complement strand
CATCGACAGATGGCTGATGGATTGCAGATTCTGGAAGCACAAGTCTCCTTGATGCTTGAGGGCATGAGGCGCTTGTCGGATGACAATATCGCGCTGCGTGCCGAGTTGCGGGCAGCAAGCCTGGCTCGGCGTCAACTCGAGGCACGCCTTGACGAAGCGCGCAGCCGGGTCGAATCAGCGCTCGATCGGCTGCCGGCCCTGGCGAGCCCCCTGCAGACGACGCCACCGAGCGGCACACTAAGTAGCCCACTGAGTACCCCACTGAGCAAGGCGGATTGACATGGAACAGATCGATGTCCGTATCCTTGATCGCGACTATCGCCTGGCGGTTCCGTCGGATGAAAAGTCCAAATTGATCGATGCGGTGCGGGTGGTCGACGACAAGATGAAGGCCATCCGTGACGCAGGTCGAATTGCCGGCATTGACCGCATCGCGGTGATGGCTGCGCTGCAGCTGGCCCACGAACTGATCACCGCACAATCGGCCGCGCTGCCACAACCCGAGCCCGAGGCTGAAACCGGCCGCCGTATCCGCAAGATGACCGAAGCGATCGACGCCGAGATGAAACGCCAGGAATCACTTTTCTGAGCTTTCCCGACGCTTGTTCTTGAGCGCGGGGCCCGCCTGTCGGCAAAGCTTGGTGGCCTGATGCGACACCGGTAGAATGGGGCCAACCCTGCGGTGTTCGATACGGTCAATCATTCCTTGAACCAATGCGAAAGCAACCAGGTCGTGGGTTAACGTAGCGCGTTACTGTTGAGATCGTCCCATTGCGCGGACGGACCTGATGTGATGCCACCCGCGGCCGCCCTGAACTCCGGTTCAGGATGCTGGCCGAACGGCACAGGCGGGGACCCTCTTCAGGCTTTGCGGTGCGGCAAGCTACACTGCCGCCCTTTCTTCTCAGGCCCGCCAGGGCACACCGATGGACCCCCTGATCGTTGCCGGACTGCTCGTCCTTGGCGCCTTTACCGGCTTTGCCGCCGGCCTGCTCGGCATCGGCGGCGGCATGCTGATGGTGCCTTTCATGACCATGATGCTCGAGCGCATCGGGTTCCCGGCCGATCAGGTTGTGAAGGTGGCGATCGCCACATCGCTCACCACCATCGTCTTTACCTCGATGGCAAGCGTGCGGGCTCATCACCGGCGAGGCGCGCTGCGGTGGGACGCGGTTCGCTCGCTTGCACCGGGCATCCTGGTCGGATCCCTGATCGGCGCACAGATTGCCGGCGCGATCCCCGGCAAGGCACTCGGTCTTTGCTTTGGACTGTTTCTCGGCTTTTCGGCGATCAAGATGATTCGCAGTGCACCGCCGGCTGCCACCGGCACGTTGCCGGGTGCCGGTGGCATGTTCGCAGCCGGCTCAGGCATCGGGCTGCTGTCGGCGGTGCTCGGTGCCGGTGGCGGATTCATCACCGTCCCTTTTCTCGTGCGTCGCAACGTCACGATGCAGCAAGCGGTGGCAAGCAGCGCGGCCTGCGGCTTTCCGATTGCGCTGGCCGGAACGCTCGGCTACATCTGGGCCGGAAGGCACCTTGAGCTGCCATCGGGCACGATCGGCTATCTCTATCTGCCGGCACTCGCCATCATTTCGCTTGCCAGCGTCATCACGGCTCCGATCGGTGCGAAGGTCGCCCACTCGATGCCCACCGCTTCGCTCAAGCGGGTCTTCGCCGGCCTGCTTCTGGCACTGGCGGTTTACATGTTTCTGCGCTCGATTCAAAGCTGACCGCAGCCGAGTGACTCGGCCCCGCTTGCCTCGCTCGGCTCGGTTTACACGGCTTGTTTGCTCAGTTTGAAAACTGCTTTCTGAGCTCGTTCTTCTGAACCTTGCCCATCGCATTGCGCGGCAACTCGTCGACGATGTGAATCCGCTTGGGCACCTTGTAACTGGCGATCAGCGATTTGAGCGTTGCAATCATCGACGCACCATCGAGCTGCGCCGCGGCCTGGGCGACCACGACCGCGGTGACCGCTTCGCCGAAGTCCCGATCGGGCACACCAATGACGGCCGATTCGGCCACCCCCGGCATATCGTCGAGATAGGACTCGACTTCCTTGGGATAGACGTTATAGCCGCCGCTGATGATGAGGTCCTTGCTGCGACCGACGATCGTCAGATAGCCCTGCGCATCGAAGCGACCGACATCCCCGGTCTTGAACCAGCCGTCAGCGGTGAATTCTTCCCGGGTCTTTTCGGGCATGCGCCAATAACCGCCGAAAACATTAGGCCCTCGCACCTCGACCCCTCCCACCTCATCGCAGGCGCAAGGCTTGCCGGCGTCGTCGACCACCCTGACCGCGACGTCGGGCAAAGGCAGGCCCACCGTGCCGGCCGCCCGATGGCCTTCATAAGGATTGGAGGTGAGCATGATCGTCTCGCTCATGCCATAACGCTCGAGGATGCGCTGGCCGGTGCGGGTTTCAAATTGCCGGAAAGTCTCGGCCAGCAGCGGCGCCGACCCCGAAATAAAGAGCCGCATACCGGCAGCCGCGGTGTTGTCGAAAGCCGGCTCATCGAGCAGTCGCACATACATCGTGGGAACACCCATGAAGACGGTTGCGCCGGGCAGATGACGCACGACCTCCTTCGGATCGAAGCGCGGCAGCCAGATCATCTTGCTGCCTGACAGCAGGGCACCATGAATCGCAACGAACAGCCCGTGCACATGAAAGATCGGCAAGGCATGCAGCAGCACGTCGTCCTGACGCCAGCGCCAGACGGTATGCAGGGTCAGCGCGTTGCTGGCAAGGTTGGCATGCGAGAGCATCGCGCCCTTGCTGCGACCGGTGGTGCCGGAGGTGTAGAGCACGGCCGCCAGACTCGAGGGCTCGCAGGCGACCGTCGCAAAGTCATCGGCATGCGGCGCCGCGGCGTCGATCAGCGATCCGCTGCCATCGTCAGACAGCGTAAAAACATGGGCGGTGCCCAGACCGGCTGCAATCGCACTGACATCGGCCAGCCGCGACGGCATGCACACCACGACCGCAGGCTCGGCATCCTGGATGAAATAGGCAATCTCGCCCTTCTGATAGGCGGTATTGAGCGGCAGAAACACATGCCCGGCACGCAGCGTCGCCAGATAGAGGCAAAGCGCCTCGGGCGATTTGTCGACCTGCACCGCGACGCGCGACTGCGCAGGCAGTTGCAGCGAAGCCAGCAGATTGGCGATCCGGGCGCTGGCCTGCTCGAGGTCACGCCACCGCCAGTACCGGCCGTCATGGGTCTCGAGCGCGCAGGCCGAGCGGTCAGCCGGCATGCGCGCGGCGATCAGGTCGTAAAGATTAGCTGTCATGCCGCATCGTCCTCACTCGATCTTGGCGCTGGAGTCCTTGACCACCTTCGCCCACTTGACGATCTCGAGATCGACCATCCGCTGCATTTCTTCAGGCGACCCACCACCGGCTTCGGCACCGACCGCAGCCCAGGCTTCCTTCAGTTCAGTGCCGGCCAGCGCCTTGGAAATTTCCTGCTGCATCTTCAGCACGATGTCGCGCGGCGTGCCCGCCGGTGCCCAGACCGCATACCAGAGGCGCGCGTCGTAGCCTTTGACGCCCAGCTCGTTGAGCGTGGGCACATCGGGCAGCGCGAACGATCGGGTCAGGCTGGTCACCGCGAGCGGCGTGAGCTTGCCGCCCTTGATCAGCGGCATCGCGCTGCCCAGACCATCGAACATGAAATCGATCTGACCGGCCACCAGGTCCTGCAATGCCGGCCCTGCACCCCGGTAGGGGATGTGGGTCATATAGGTTTTCGTCATCGACTTGTAGAGCTCGACCGTCAGCTGATGCGTCGTGCCACTGCCGGCCGACCCGAAGTTCAGCTTGCCCGGGTTGGTCTTGGCATAGCGGTAGAAATCGCTATATGACTTGATTCCCAGATGCTGCGGCTTCATTACCAGCACATTCGGCACATACGACAGGACGGTCACCGGCATCAGATCCTTGGTGAGGTCATAGCCCAGCTTGGGATACATGCTGACCGCAATCGCATGGTGCGTGGCGCCGACCAGGAAGGTATAGCCGTCGGGCGCCGATTTCGCAGCAAGCTCCGCGCCGAGCGTGCCGCCGGCACCGCCCCGGTTGTCGATCACGACTGGCTGCCCAACTGAGCCGGTCAGGACCTTGGCGAGCGGGCGGGCAAACGCATCGGTGCCGCCGCCAGGCGGAAACGGCACGACCAGCCGGATCGGCTTGCTGGGCCAGGCCGCCTGCGCCTGGGCAGATGCCGGCGTCATGGCAACGACAAGGCCCAAGGCCAGCATCGGGCGAAGGCCCCGGGACAAGACGCGACTCGCGCCGGCAATCATCGAAAGAAAAGACATCAGGATCTCCTGTTGAGGTCTGACAGCGGGGTTAAGTCAGCAAACTCGACCGACATCAGTTGAGCAACAAACCGCCATCGACCGGGATCGTCTGCCCGACGACGTAGGCCGACAGCGGCGAGGCGAGAAAGAGCGCGACCCCGGCCATGTCCTGTGGCGTGCCCAGTCGGCCGACCGGAATCCGGCGGATGGCCGCCTCAAGCCGTTGGGGATCACCCGTGGTCACCGCCGTCATCTTGGTGGCCACAAAACCCGGGGCGATGCCGTTGACGCGAATGCCATCGGATGCCCAGGCGTCGGCCAGCGTGCGCACCAGACCGACCGCACCGGCCTTCGACGCCGCATAGGCCGGATTGCCGCGGGTGGCATGAAACGCCGCGGTCGAACTCAGGATGATGACCTTGCCGCCGGCGGCCTTGAGTTGCGGGTGAAACGCGGCGCAGCAGGCCATCAGGCTCGAGAGATTGACATCGAGCACTTCCCGGAAACCCGGCATCGCATACTCGGCGCGGCGATACAGCACCTTGCCCTGCGACAGGACGAGCACATCGAGTCGATCAAGGCGGGCTGCGGCCAGCGCGACCGCTTCGTCACTGGCGACATCAACCTGGACATAGTCGAGCCCAGAAAGGTCCGAGCCCGCTTCATTGGCGTAATCGGCCACTGTGGCACGGGTGCCCCACACCGTGACCGCCGCACCTCGGGCCAGAAAAGCCCGTGCAATGCCATTGCCGATCCCGCTGGAGCCACCCACCACTACCACGCGGGCGCCGGCGAAATCGAGCACACTCGTGGCGTCGCCGGTGGCGCCGTCAAACGTCTTCGTCATTGTCGTCTCTCCAGAAAACCCTTCAAACAGTGCTCTGAGGCACCTTTCGAAACAGCAGATACAAGCCGGCCAGTACCATCGGGATCGACAGCAACTGGCCCATGCTCAGGCCACCCGCGAGCAGCCCGAGAAAGGCATCGGGCTCGCGCGCGAACTCGGCCGCAAACCGCAGGCTGCCATAAGCGGCCAGAAACAGGCCGGATATCCGACCCACCTCTCGCGGCTGGCGCGCATAAAGCCACAAAATCACAAACAGCAGCAAGCCTTCGCCGGCGAACTGATAAAGCTGCGACGGATGCCTCGGAATCAGGCTACCCGACTGGGGAAACACCATCGCCCACGGCAGATCGGTGGCCCGCCCCCACAGCTCGCCATTGATGAAGTTGCCCAGCCGCCCGGTGGCCAGACCCAACGGCACCAGCGGGGCCACGAAATCCATCAGCACAAAGTAAGGGACCGCTCGGCGGCGGGCAAACAGCGCGCAGGCCAGCAGAACACCGATCAGTCCGCCGTGAAACGCCATGCCTCCCTGCCAGACCGCAAAGGCTTCAAGCGGATGCTGCAAGTAATAAGCGGGCTTGTAGAAGAGCACGTAGCCCAGCCTGCCGCCAAGCACCACGCCGATCACGCCAAAAAAAAGGAGGTCCTCGACGTCGGCCTTTTTCAGTCCGGTGCGCAGGCCATCGGGGGTATGACCGACCCGCCAGCAGCCCAGGAAATAGAAAGCCGCGAAAGCGGCCAGATACATCAGCCCGTACCAGCGGATGGCTAGTGGGCCAAGCTGCAGCGCGATCGGGTCGAAATTGGGATGGATCAGCATCGAGGCATCGATTCGGGTCGGCCCTGGAGCCAGGAGGTATTCCGATAAAAAGCCGGCAGCGCAGCCGGCGCTCAACCCGACGTTCAGGCGAAATGGCAGTGCAGGAATTCGCACGCCAGTCAGTGATTGTCCCATGCCTTGGGACCAAGTTCCGAGCGGGGTCGACTGCCGCATTCCAGACCCGGTCAGGCGCGGCCATTTTGCAATCGAATCGCCGGGCGTTAACCTCGGGGCCTGGTTTTCATTCTCGACATTCGGAGCCCGCGATGACCGCGAACCGCCGTTCCCGCAATATCACCGAGGGCGTTGCCCGCGCCCCCAATCGTTCGATGTACTACGCGATGGGCTATCGCACGACCGACTTCGCCAATCCGATGATCGGCATCGCCAACGGCCACTCGACGATCACCCCCTGCAATTCCGGACTTCAGCCGCTCGCCGACGCAGCCGTCGACGCGATTCGCGCAGCCGGCGGCAATCCGCAGACCTTCGGCACGCCCACCATCTCGGACGGCATGTCGATGGGTACCGAAGGCATGAAGTATTCGCTGATCTCGCGCGAGGTCATTGCCGACTGCGTCGAGACCGCGGTTCAGGGCCAGTGGATGGATGGCGTGCTGGTGCTGGGCGGCTGCGACAAGAACATGCCCGGCGGCATGATCGGCATCCTGCGCTGCAATGTGCCGGCTATCTATGTCTATGGCGGCACGATCAAACCCGGCCACTGGAAGGGCAAAGACCTCACCGTGGTCTCGGTCTTCGAAGCGGTCGGGGAGTTTTCACGCGGTCGCATGAGCAGCGAGGACTTCGACGGCATCGAAAAAAATGCGGTGCCGGGCACCGGTTCCTGCGGCGGCATGTTCACCGCCAACACCATGTCCTCATCGTTCGAGGCGCTCGGCATGAGCCTGTTGGGCTCCTCGACCATGGCCAACCCGGATGCAGAAAAACGCGTCTCGACCGCCGAATCAGCGCGCGTCCTGGTGCAGGCGGTGCGCAACAATCTGCGCCCGCGCGACATTGTCACCCGTGAATCGATCGAAAACGCGGTCACGCTGATCATGGCCACCGGAGGATCGACCAATGCGGTGCTGCATTTCCTGGCGATTGCGCACGCTGCCGAGATCAACTGGACCATCGACGACTTCGAGCGCGTTCGCACCCGCGTGCCGGTGATCTGCGACCTCAAGCCCTCGGGCCAATACGTGGCCACCGACCTGCATGCTGCCGGCGGCATTCCGCAGGTCCTCAAGCTGCTGCTCGATGCCGGACTGATTCACGGCCACTGCATGACCATCACCGGGCGCACGCTGGGCGAAGAGCTTGCCGCCTGGCCCTCGGCACCGCGTGCCGACCAGAACGTGATCCTGCCGCTCGATCGCGCCATCTACGAGCAGGGCCATCTGGCCATCCTCAAGGGCAATCTGTCGCCCGAAGGCTCGGTTGCCAAGATCACCGGACTGAAAAACCCGGTCATTACCGGACCGGCCCGGGTTTTCGACGATGAGCAGTCGGCGCTGGCCGCGATCATGGAAAATCGGATCGTTGCCGGCGATGTGCTTGTGCTTCGCTACCTCGGTCCCAAGGGCGCCCCCGGCATGCCCGAGATGCTGGCGCCCACCTCGGCGATCATCGGCGCAGGCCTTGGCGAGTCGGTGGCGCTGATCACCGACGGGCGCTTCTCAGGCGGCACCTGGGGCATGGTGGTCGGCCATGTGGCGCCCGAGGCGGCCGCCGGCGGCAACATCGCCATGATCCATGAGGGCGATTCGATCACGGTCGACGCGCACAAGCTGCTGTTGCAGCTCAACATCGATGATGCCGAACTCGCGCGCCGTCGCGCTGCCTGGCAGCCGCCGGCACCGCGCTATACCCGTGGGGTGCTTGCAAAGTTCGCCAAGCTCGCCTCGAGTGCGAGCAAGGGCGCGGTCACCGACCTCTTCGAATAAGCGAAGACGAAAAAAGTCAGACGGGAGCCACCGGGGCGCGGTCAGCGCCCGCCCCGGGCTTTCCGAAACTGCGCCTCGACCCGCCGCTTGTGCTGATCAGCCCATTCGGCCGCTTCGACCGAACGACGATCTCGGCCGAACATGCGCTCGAGCCATTCAAACCAGACGATCGCCAGCCCCAGAGGCAACAGGATCCACCACCAGGACAGGGTCGCGAGCACCCCGAATCCCGACAGCTTTACGATCACCATGATGGCGCCGATCCAAACCAGATACATCGGACGTTCCCGTCAACCAGATGTGGCAGAGGATCCACGAACAGCGGTCAGACAGTCGATCCCAGCAAGCCCGGCGGCCGCCTGCAGGGTTCGAACGGGGGCTGGCACCCGCATTGCGTTCTAATCAGCTGCGTTTTCATCTGGACAGCCGTCATTTCTGCCCGTACCTTCTGCCCATCGTTTCTGGAGCCATGATGACCCTCGTCGCGATCCGCCCTGCCCTCTTCGCGATTGCCTTGCTGAGTTCAGGCGCAGTCAATGCCAGCCCGGAGCTGGCCAAGTCCCGCAACTGCGCGGCCTGCCACGCGGTCGACAAGAAGCTGATCGGGCCCGCCTACAAGGACATCGCCGCCAAATACGCGTCCGATAAGGACGCGATCACGCGGCTCACCAAGAAGGTCCGTGAAGGCGGCGTTGGTGTCTGGGGCCAGATTCCGATGCCTGCCAATCCGCAGGTGAGCGAAGCCGACGCCATCACCCTTGTCACCTGGGTCCTGTCAGCCCGGTAAGTTCCTGCAGTCCATCCCTTCTTCGACCGACCCAGCAGGACCTGCCTCAATGCAGTTCGACATCCTTTTGCAGCAGATCCTGAACGGTCTGGTCCTGGGCAGCGTCTATGCCCTGATTGCCTTGGGCTACACCATGGTCTACGGCATCCTGCAGCTCATCAATTTCGTGCATGGCGATGTCCTGATGGTTGGCGCGATGGTGGGGGTGACGGTCGTCGGCCTGCTCGCCACATCGGGCCTGCCGCTGCCGTTGATTCTTGTGATCGCCATCGCCTGCGCGATTCCGGTGTGCGTGATCCTGTCACTGCTGATCGAGCGGGTCGCCTATCGGCCGCTTCGCAACGCGCCCAAACTCGCGCCCCTTATCACCGCCATCGGCCTGTCGATCGTGATCCAGACCCTGGCGATGATCATCTGGAAACCCAATCCGATTGTCTTTCCCGACCTGCTGCCCACCAAACCGATCGAAATCGGTCCGGCCTTGCTCGCCCCCAAACAGATGCTGATCCTGGTGGTCTCGGCAGTGCTGATGATCGGTCTGCTGCTGCTGGTCAACCGGACCAAGCTCGGACGCGCCATGCGGGCGACCGCCGAAAACCCCCGCATCGCCGGCCTGATGGGCGTCAATGCGAATCAGGTGATCGCGGTCACCTTTGCGATCGGCGCCTCGCTGGCGGCGGTCGCCGGTGTGCTGGTCGCCATGAACTACAACATCGCGCAGTTCAGCATGGGCTTCATTCCGGGCCTCAAGGCCTTCACCGCAGCGGTGCTCGGCGGGATCGGCAACCTCGGTGGGGCAGTGCTCGGTGGTCTGCTGCTGGGCATCATCGAGAGCCTTGGCGCCGGTTATATCGGCGACATCACCGGCGGCTTTCTGGGCAGCAATTATCAGGACATCTTCGCCTTCGTCGTGCTGATCCTGGTGCTGGTGTTTCGCCCCTCAGGCCTGATGGGTGAGCGGGTCGCCGACCGCGCCTGATCGCATTCCTCGAAAAAAACCGGCACCGCCCGCACCACCTATCGCAGCAAGCATGCAATTCCCCTCATTCAAGGACAAGCCGTTAGCCGCCTATGGCGCGACCGCGGTCATCACCCTGGCACTGCTGGCGCTGCCCTTTCTGGCGGGCACCCAGGGCAACGGCTGGGTGCGCATCATCGACTTCGCGCTGCTCTATGTGATGCTGGCGCTCGGACTGAACATCGTGGTCGGCTATGCCGGATTGCTCGATCTCGGCTATGTGGCCTTTTATGCGGTCGGCGCCTATCTCTACGCCCTGCTGTCGTCGCCCCATCTCGCCGAAAACTTCGAGTTCATCCGGCAGATGTTTCCGGATGGCCTGCACAACTCGATCTGGCTGGTGGTGCCGCTGGGAGCGGGTCTTGCGGCGCTGTTCGGCGCGATGCTGGGTGCACCGACACTGCGGCTGCGCGGCGACTATCTGGCCATTGTGACGCTCGGCTTCGGTGAAATCGTGCGGATCTTCCTGAACAACCTGAACGCGCCGATCAACATCACCAACGGCCCCCAGGGCATCACCAATATCGACCCGATCGAGATTGCCGGGGTGAGCCTGGGCAAGACCCAGACCTTCTTCGGCATCGAGGTGCCGTCGGTCTATCTCTACTACTACCTGTTCCTGATCCTGGCGATCATCATCATCATCGTCACCATTCGGCTCCAGGATTCCCGGCTCGGACGCGCCTGGATGGCGATCCGCGAAGACGAGATCGCCGCCAAGGCGATGGGCATCAATACCCGCAACGTCAAGCTGCTCGCCTTTGCAATGGGAGCCTCGTTCGGCGGTGTGGCCGGCGCGATGTTCGCTTCCTTCCAGGGCTTCGTGTCGCCGGAGAGCTTCACCCTCATGGAGTCGGTGGTGATCGTCTCGATGGTGGTGCTCGGCGGCATGGGCCATGTGCCGGGCGTGATCCTGGGGGCCATCCTGCTCTACGCGATCCCGGAGGTCCTGCGGTATGTGGCCAAGCCCGCACAGCTCGCGATTTTCGGAGAGGAACTGGTTGCCCCGGAGGCGCTTCGGATGCTGCTTTTCGGGCTGTCGATGGTGGTGATCATGCTCTATCGACCTTCGGGTTTGTGGCCAGCCCGCCAGCATGGCACCGCAGCCGACGCGGACGCCGATGCGGCGAAGGCGCCGCGCGAGGGCGCGCCTGCCGCCACCGGTGCCGGGCAGCCATGAGCGCGATCGCAAGCGGCATGGCCACCTCGGCGTCCTCAAGCTCAAGCGGCGTATCGCCCGAGCTACCGCTGCTGCTGGTGCAAGGTGCCGAGAAGCGCTTCGGCGGTCTGCAGGCCCTCTCCGATGTCGGCATCTCGATCGAGCGCGGTCAGATCTACGGCCTGATCGGACCCAACGGCGCCGGCAAGACCACCTTCTTCAATGTCATCACCGGGCTCTATACCCCGGATGCCGGACGCTTCGAGCTCAACGGCAAACCCTACTCACCGACAGCCGTGCACGAGGTGGCCAAGGCGGGCATCGCCCGAACCTTCCAGAACATCCGCCTCTTTGCCGAGATGACCGCGCTCGAAAACGTGATGGTCGGGCGGCATATCCGCACGCATGCCGGCGCCTTTGCGGCGATGCTCAGGTTGTCGGCGCAGCGGCGAGAAGAGGCCGAGATCCGCGAGCGCGCGATGCAGTTGCTCGACTATGTCGGCATTGCCCGCTATGCGCCGTTTCAGTCGCGCACGCTGTCGTATGGCGACCAGCGGCGCCTCGAAATTGCGCGCGCCCTGGCCACCGAGCCCAGCCTCCTCGCGCTCGATGAGCCGGCAGCCGGCATGAATGCCACCGAAAAACTCGCCCTGCGCGAACTGCTCGAGAGCATCAGCCGCGACGGCAAGACCATCCTGCTGATCGAACACGATGTGAAACTGGTGATGGGTCTGTGCGACCGGGTCACGGTGCTCGACTACGGCAAGGTCATCGCCCAGGGTCTGCCCGACGACGTCAAGCGCGACAAGGCCGTCATCGAAGCCTATCTCGGAGCCAGCAATGAGTGAGGCGGCCACTGAGTCGGCAAAGAAGGTGAGCGCCGAGGTGGTGCTGGGGGTCAAGGGTCTGAAAGTGGCCTATGGCGGCATCCAGGCGGTCAAGGGCATCGACCTCGAGGTGCGCCGCGGCGAGCTGGTGGCGCTGATCGGCGCCAATGGTGCCGGCAAGACCACGACGCTCAAGGCGATCACCGGCACCCTGTCGCCAAGCGCCGGCGACATCGCCTTTGATGGGCAGTCCATCGTCGGTCGCGATGCCTTCAAGCTGGTCGGCCAGGGCCTGGCGATGGTGCCGGAAGGCCGTGGCGTGTTCGCCCGCATGACCATCATCGAAAACCTGATGATGGGCGCCTACACCCGCGATGACACCGCAGGCATCAAGTCCGACATCGACCGGATGTTCGAGACCTTTCCGCGACTCAAGGAGCGCGCCACCCAATTGGCCGGCACGATGTCGGGCGGCGAGCAGCAGATGCTGGCCATGGCCCGCGCACTCATGAGCCGCCCTCGCCTGCTGCTGCTGGATGAGCCGAGCATGGGTCTGTCGCCAATCATGGTCGCCAAGATCTTCGAAGTGATTCGTGCGGTGTCGGCCTCGGGCACGACACTGCTGCTGGTCGAGCAAAATGCGCGGCTTGCGCTCGAAGCCGCCAATCGATGCTATGTGATGGACTCGGGTCTGATCACCATGACTGGCGATGCCGCGAGCATGCTCAACGACCCGCGGGTGCGGGCGGCCTATCTGGGTGAGGCGGCCTGAGTCGCTGCAGCGCGGTTGCTCAGGACGCCGGTGGGGCGTTGTCGGCCGCCGACGTAAAGGCATCGGCAAAAAAAGCGTCCTGCGGCAGTCCGCAACGCTCGATGAAATCGCGTCGCGCCGAATCAATCACGACCGGCGCGCCACAGGCATAGGCCTGATAGCCCGACAGATCGGGCAGATCGGCCATCACCGCCTGATGCACGAAGCCGGTTCGGCCCTGCCAGTTGTCTTCGGGCAAGGCGTCGGACACCACCGGCACATAGATGAAGTCGCGCAACTCGGCGGCCCATTGCTGGCACAGCTCGTGGTGATAGAGGTCCTGGGGTCGCCGCCCGCCCCAATAGAGCGTCATCGGTCGCCGGATATCCTTGTGGATTGCCTGCTCAACGATGGCCTTGATCGGCGCGAAGCCGGT
>CANKWX010000083.1 GCA_947487165.1 Burkholderiales bacterium | reverse complement strand
CATCCGGGTTGGCCACCATGCTGGCGTTTGCACCCGCCCAGACCACCACCGGCGTGATCAGATAGCCGGAGCGGGTCGGATAGTCGTCGAGCAGGCCGAGCACCGCCTCACCACCCAGTTCGAGCCCGACCTCCTCGTGCAACTCGCGCAATGCCGCCTGCGACGCGGTCTCGCCGGCATCAAGCCGCCCGCCGGGCAGCGCCCACTGGCCACCATGATTGCGCAATCCGCGTGCGCGGCGCGTGAGCACGAAGGCCGCGTCATCACCGGCGTCGGTGATCGTGATGCAGACCGCAGCGCGCTTGAGCACCACCGCCGGATCGCGGACCGGCTGGTAGCGCTCGAAGCCTTGCAGCCGGTGGTGGAGTGCGGTGCGAAAGGCAATATCGAAAAGCGGTTGCATCAGCGGCCCGGTTGATCAGCGGCCCTTGAAGACCGGCTCGCGTCGGGCAGCCGAGGCGGCGATGCCTTCCTTGAAGTCTTCGGTCTGATAGTGCTGCGTCTGCTGCATGCTCTCGTGCGCGACCATGCTGCGGATCTGTTCGACCAGACCTGCGCGCAGCGAAGCGCGCACCGCCTGGACCGCGAGCGGCGCCGAGATCGCAATTTCGCGCGCCATCTTCATCGCCTCTTCGCGAACCTGCTCGCGCGGAACCAGCACATCGGCCAGACCCATCGCCACCGCCTCTTCACCGCCGATACGACGGCCGGTGAAGAACATCATCTGCGCTTTCTGGATGCCGATCACGCGGGGCAGCGTGACCGACAGGCCAAAGCCCGGATGAAAACCCAGGCGCGTGAAATTCGCGGCAAAACGGGCCTCCGGGCAGGTCACCCGAAAATCGCCGACCATTGCCAGACCCAGGCCGCCACCGATGGCCGGACCCTGCACTGCACAGATCACCGGCTTGGTGGCTGCAAACAGGCGCGCTGCTTCGCCGTAAATGGGGTTGACCGCACGCGGGCTGCGATGGACGTTGCCACTGGCGGCATTGTCGCGGCGCGAGAAGTCGGCGCCTGCGCAAAACGAGGTGCCCTGCGCGCACAGCACGATCACACGGCACTCGGGATTGGTCTCGAACATCTCGAAGGCATCGGCGATGCCCGAGAGCATTTCCTGGTCGAAGAAATTATGCGGCGGCTTCTGAACCTCGACGATGCCGACATGGCCATCGAGGGCCATGGCAACTGGAGGCGTGGCAGGAATTACCGCGGAAAGGGCAGCAGTCATGGTGGGTCGGTCCTTGTGTGGTGTCTGGGTGTGATGCCTGGGTAGGAATGCGGGCCGCGAGGCAGATGCCCCGGGAAGATGGTCATGCCCTGCCTTGCGCAGGTCCTTGATGTGTCATTGTAGTAGTGGGCTGATTTTCGACCGAAGCTTGTTGGGCAGGCAACAAGTATTTATCCTCGGCCCCCTGCCGCAGATACCGAAAACAGACCAAAACACATCCATCAGGGAGACAGATTCCGGCATGGACACAGCGCCCGCGAATCGCACCGGCCCGCTCGCCGGCTATCGCATCCTCGACCTTACCGCGGTCGTTCTCGGCCCCTTGGCCACGCAGATCCTGGGCGACTATGGGGCCGACATCATCAAGGTCGAGCCGCCCGCAGGCGACCTGATGCGGGCCAATGGCGTCTCGAAAAATCGAGGGATGAGCTCGATCTTTCTGGCGATCAACCGCAACAAGCGATCGCTGTCGATCGATCTGAAAACCCCCGAGGGCCTGGAGATCATTCATCGCCTGTTGCCCAGTGTCGATGTGGTGGTCCACAACATGCGGGTCGATGCCATCGAACGACTCGGCCTGGGCTATGGCGCGCTGTCGGCGCTCAAGCCCGACCTGGTCTACTGCATGGCGACAGGCTTCGGTGAGTCGGGGCCTGATGCCGGCAAGCCGGCCTTCGACGATGTGATCCAGGCCGCCAGCGGTATTGCCAGCCTGATCGGCAACGAGACGGGGATACCCGACTATGCGCCGACACTGCTTGCAGACAAGACCTGCGGACTGGCGCTGGCCAATGCGGTGCTGGCCGCGCTGCTGCATCGCGAGCGCACCGGGCAGGGGCAGCTGGTTGAAGTCCCGATGCTTGAGACGATGGTGGCCTTCACAATGGCCGAGCATCTCGGCGGCCTGAGCTTCGAGCCGCCGATCGGGCCGGCAGGCTATGCGCGACTGCTGGCGGGCGGGCGCAAGCCGGCACCGACGCGCGACGGCCATATCGCCATGCTGCCCTATACCGCCGCGCACTGGGTCGCCTTCTTCAAAGGCGTCGGGCGCGACGACCTCGCGCAGCAGTACAACCTCGAGGACCGGCACGAGCGCAACGCCAAGATCCGACAGATCTATGCCGACATGGCGAGCGTGACCCGCCAGATGAGCACCGACGAATGCCTGGCCCTGTGCGAGCGGCTCGACATTCCGGCGACCCGGCTTTATTCGATCGACGAACTGCCCCAGCATCCGCACCTGAAGGCGGTCGGACTGTTCGAGTCAGCGGATCACCCGAGCGAAGTGCCGATCCGCAGCGTGCGACCGAGCACGCTCTTTGCGCGCAGTCCGGCGCAGATTTCGATGCACGCCCCGCTGCTTGGCCAGCACACAGATGAGATGATGCGCGAGGCGGGCTTCGACGAAGAGGCCATTGCCCGGCTCGAGGCTCAGGGAATCATCACCCGGGGCCGGGCAAGTCAAACCTAAGACAACACACCAGGAGACACTTCATGAGCAAGCGACAGACCGTCAAATCCCTGCTGGCATTGGCGTCGACCGCCATGGCAGCGCCACTGGTGCGCGCGCAGGCCAGCAGCTTCCCCAACAAACCGATCCGGATCATCGTGCCCTTCAATGCCGGCAGCGGCTCGGACAGTGCATCGCGCGCCTATGGCGAAATCATGTCGCGGATGCTGGGCCAGCCGGTCGTGGTCGAGAATCGACCCGGCGGCAGCGGCGTGGTGGCGATCCAGGCGGTCAAGGCTGCGCCGGCCGACGGCTACACCATCTTTTTGGGCAGCACGTCGCCGATGTGCGTGATGCCGGTGCTGACCAAGAACCTGCCCTACGATGCCTTCAAGGATTTTCGACCGGTGCATGGCCTGTCGGTGGGCGGCGCGGCCTTCATCATCAAGGGCGACTCGCCCTACAAGACCCTGCCCGAATTCCTGGCAGCGGCCCGTCGCGACAAGAAGGTCATCAACGTCGGCAATTATTCCGACGGCTACATGCTGGTGGCCACCTGGCTGGGCTCGGTCGGCGGCGTGCAGGTCAACCATGTGACCTACAAGGGCGGCGTGCAGCTGCAGACCGATCTGGCAGCCGGCCAGCTCGACCTCGGCGTCAACGACATCAGCGGTATCGCGGCCCTGGCCAAGGAAGGTCGAATCAGAGGGGTAGCCATCACCAGCGGTGAACGCGATCCGAAATTCCCGGATGTGCCGACGATGAAGGAACTGGGCTTTTCCGACTTTGAAACCTATGTGTTCGCCTCATTTTTCGTGCGCGCCGAGACCCCGGACGACGTCACCATCAAACTCGCCAATACCGTCAAAGCGGCGCTGCTCTCGCCCGAGGGCAAAGCCTTCCAGGCAGCCAATGCCGGCAATCCGATGATGCTGCACACCAAGGAACTCGGTGACTTCCAGCGCCGCGAATACGAGCGGTTCAAGAAGGTGGCCGACGCTGCCGGGATCCAGCCGCAGTAAGCGCGGCGAGCGAAGGAAAGCAAATGTTCCAGTCTGATCTGCTGGCCGCGCGACGCGTGCTGGTGACCGGTGGGGGCACCGGTCTGGGCGAGGCGATGGCCCGACGTTTCGCCGAGCTTGGCGCCTCGCTTGTGCTCACCGGGCGCCGCATCGACGTCCTCGACACCGCGGCTCAGCGGATCCGCGACGAGACCGGCGCATCGGTGCAGACAATCGCCTGCGATATCCGAAGCGCCGACGCAGTCGAGGCGATGGTCGAGCAGGCCTGGGCGCAAGGCCCGCTCGATGCCCTGATCAACAATGCCGCGGCCACCTTCATTGCGCAGACCGAACACCTGTCGGCGCGTGCGGCCGATGCCATCCTCGCGCCCACCCTGCATGGCGCGATGTATTGCACGCTGAGCGTCGGGCGGCGCTGGATCGAAGCCGGGCATCCTGGCGTGATCCTGGGCATTCTCTCGACCTCGACCATCACCGGACGGGCTTTCACCGTGCCCTCGGCGATGGCCAAGTCGGCGCACCTGGCGATGATTCGAAGCCTCGCGGTCGAATGGGGCCCCAAGGGCGTGCGGCTGGTCGGCATCGCACCCGGCCCCTTCCCGACC
This sequence comes from Burkholderiales bacterium, assembly GCA_947487165.1. Taxonomy (GTDB): domain Bacteria; phylum Pseudomonadota; class Gammaproteobacteria; order Burkholderiales; family Burkholderiaceae_E; genus UBA4615. The sequence goes on along the minus strand of CANKWX010000083.1, from coordinate 8,974 downwards.
ACCGGTGCGGTCGGCCAACTTCGACCGGGCGGACGCGACGACGACCTGTCGCGGCGCAATCCGCTGGGTCGCCCCGGCGAACATATCGAACTGGCCAATCTGGCGAGCTACCTGATCTCGCCGCAGGCCGGCTATATCAACGGCGAGATGATCACCATCGACGGCGGCATGCATCTGCGCACCTCGGGGGCGGAAGACCTGCTTGGCTGGAGCGACGAGCAATGGGCGGCGCTACGCGAGAAAAGAGGCCGCGCATGAAGGCTGAAGGCAACGGTTCATGAGCGCGACCATCGACAGTGGCGGCCCGCTGGCCGGCGTGCGGGTGCTCGACCTGACCTCGGTCCTGATGGGGCCGTTTGCCACGCAGCTGCTGGGCGACATGGGCGCCGACGTGGTCAAGATCGAGTCTCCTGCGGGCGACACCTCGCGCGGTATCGGGCCGATGCGCAACCCCGGCATGGGGGCAGGCTTTCTGCATGTCAACCGCAACAAGCGCAGCGTGTGCATCGACCTGAAGAACCCGGCCGGGCGCGAGCTCTTGCTCGAACTCGCCAGAACCGCCGATGTGCTGGTCTACAACGTCCGGCCGGCGGCAATGAGGCGGCTGCGATTGGGCTTCGAGGATCTGTCGGCGGTCAACCCCAAACTGATCTATGCCGGCATGGTCGGCTATGGCCAGACCGGCCCCTATGCCGAGCTGCCAGCCTACGACGATCTCATCCAGGGTGCAGCCGGCGTGCCCTCTCTGCTGGCACTGGTGGGCGACGGCGTGCCGCGCTATGTGCCGCTGGCCTTTGTCGACCGTACCGTCGGTCTGGCGGCGGTCAATGCGATCACGGCTGCGCTCTATCAGCGCAGCCGCATCGGTCGCGGTCAGTCCATTGAAGTGCCGATGTTCGAGACCATGGTGCCCTTCGTGCTCGGCGAGCACATGGCCGGGCAGACCTTTGAGCCCTCGATGGGCCCGGCCGGCTATCCGCGCCTGCTCGCGCCCGAACGCACGCCTTACCAGACCACCGACGGCCATGTCTGCGTGCTGGTCTATACCGACCGGCAGTGGCGCAGTTTTTACGAAATCACCGGTCGCGGCGACGCCTTCGACAGCGACCCCCGAGTGGTCAATATCGGCGAGCGCACCCGACACATCGGCGCGCTGTGCGCCGAAAACGCCACCCACTTTCGCACCGACTCGACCGCCAACTGGCTTGAGCGGCTCAATGCCGCCGATATTCCGTGCATGCGGCTGAACACGCTCGAGTCACTCTTTACCGACCCGCAACTGCAGGCCACCGGATTTTTCGAGATGGTCGAGCATCCGAGCGAAGGTGGTGTGCGCCAGATGCGGGTCGCGGCGAGCAGCTCCGAGCCCGGTCGCAGTCAGATGCTTCACGCCCCCCGTCTTGGCCAGCACAGCCGCGAAGTGCTGGGCGAAATCGGCCTGGATGCCAGCGCAATCGATGCCCTGATCGCCAGCGGCGCCGTCAAGGCGAACTGATGCGGCGACGCTGACTCTGACACCTGACAAGACCCGCCATGGCCCCTCACACCACACCTCAGGACAAGGCTGCAGACCTGCCCGATGTCGACGTCATCATCATTGGCGCCGGCTTGTCGGGCCTCTATCAGCACTATCGGGTTCGCGAACTCGGCCTGTCGGTGCGGGTGATCGAAGCCGGCAGCGATGTCGGTGGCACCTGGTACTGGAACCGCTATCCCGGCGCGCGCTTCGATTCGGAGAGCTATTCCTACGGCTTTTCGTTTTCGAAAGAACTGCTTGAAGAATGGAGCTGGTCGGAGCATTTCGCCCCGCAGCCCGAGACCCTGCGCTATGCCGGTTATGTCGCCGACAAATTCGATCTGCGCCGCGACATCGTGTTCGGTCGACGGGTCGTTTCGGCTCACTGGCAGGAAGCCGCCCGCCTCTGGCAACTCACGCTCGATGACGGCCAGCCACTGACCGCACGATTCCTGATCACCGCGATGGGCGCTTTATCGGTACCGACACTGCCGCTGGTCGAGGGCATCGACAGCTTCAAGGGTGTCTCCTGCCATACCGCCAAATGGCCGCACGAGCCGGTGAGTTTCGAGGGCAAACGGGTGGCGGTCATCGGCACCGGCGCCACCGGCATCCAGACGATCCAGGAAGTCGCCAAGACGGCGGCCCATCTCACCGTCTTTCAGCGCACCGCCAACTGGTGCGCCCCGCTTCACAACCGCAAAATCACCGACGAAGAGCAGCGCGCGATCAAGGCCGGCTACACCGAGCTCTTTGCGCGCTGCAGCGAAAGCCCCGGCGGCTTCATCCATCTGCCCGATCCGCGCAGCGCGCTCGAGGTTTCGCGCGAAGAGCGCGAAGCCTTCTGGGAGCAGCGCTATGCCGAGCCGGGCTTTGGCATCTGGATCGGCAACTATCGCGACATCGTGACCAACCGCGAATCCAATGCGCTGATCTCGGACTTCATCGCGCGCAAGGTTCGTGAGCGAGTCAAAGACCCGGCAACCGCCGAGAAGCTCATCCCGAAAAACCACGGCTTTGGCACCCGACGTCTGCCGCTGGAGACGCGCTACTACGAGGTCTACAACCAGCCCAATGTCGAGCTGGTTGATCTGATCGACACACCGATCGAGCGCATCACGCCCGCAGGCATCCGTACCAGCGCGGGCGAGCGCGAGTTCGACATGATCATCTATGCCACCGGCTTCGATGCGCTCACCGGTGCCTATGACGCGATGGATATCCGCGGCATCGACGGCCGTCGCCTGAAGGACGACTGGACGGGCGGTGCAAAAACCTTCTATGGCATCCAGAACGCCGGGTTCCCGAACCTGCTGATGGTCATGGGCCCATTGGGCGCACTCGGCAATATTCCGCGCAGCATCGAGTTCAATGTCGAGTGGGTTGCTCGTCTGCTCGGGCACATGAAAGCCCGGGGTCAGACCCGGGTGGAGGCGCGCCCGGAAAGCGTCGAGGCCTGGATGGACATTGTGAGGGCGAGCGCGGTCGGGCTGCTCTCGAACGAGGTGAACTCCTGGATGACCGGCGTCAACCGCAATGTGGCGGGCAAATCAGAGCGCGTGCTGGCGCGCTACAGCGGCACCGGCCCCGAGTATCGGGCCAGGGCCGATGCTGTGGCCGCGGGTGGCTATCGCGAGCTCGATCTGAGCTAGGGCGTCGCGTCGCCCTGCAACCTCAGCGGCTCGAAGGACGCCGATCGGTCGCCGGCATCGGCCCAGATCTGGCCTTCCTGGATGGTGATGCTGACCTGCATCTGACGGGCGGCCATTGCGGCAAGCTCGGCACCGGCTTCGGGCGGAATCGACAGCACGAGCAGGTTCGCATGGCGTGCGAGCGCCGGGCCCTGATCGTCCCACCATTGTCGGGCCTTGTGTCCGCCGTAGGCGATGACCACGACCCTTGCCGAGCGGCCCGCCGCCTTGCGCACCCATTTTTCATCGGGCAGACCGACCAGCACCGACAGTTGCACCGAGCCGGTCAGATCGTGCAGCACCAGGTCGGGCTCGTCCTCGGCTGACAGGCCGCGCCCGAACTCAAGCGCCTCATCGGCATTGAGCGCCCAGGCGAGCAGGCGGATCATCATCCGCTCCTCGGTCTCGGAGGGATGCCGCGCGATGGTCAGCGCATGCGTGCCGTAATGGCCACGATCGAGATCGGAAACCGTGAGATCGGCCTTGTAGACCGAGGCGCGCAATGCCATGAGGACTCCGTGGTCAGCGCCACTGCGTGAACGAAGTCGGCATCGTACGCGCTCGGGGACAAGCCTATCGGTCCGGCATCTTCGGCCCCCAGCGGGTCAGACGCACCGACAGCGCGGTTGAGACCCCATAGACCACCATCGCCAGCCCGACCAGCGCAAAGTAGTGCCAGGCCGGCGCCTGCTGCGACTTCAGCCAGAAACCGCCGACCGCCACCAGGGCCAGCCTCACGCTGGCGGCCAGCACCGGGCCGAGCACGCGACCGGACCCCTGCGAGGCGAAATAGAGCGTGAGCCCGACACCAAAGAGGCCGAAGGCCGGACCCGCCCAGTGCAGGTATTGCCGCGCATTGTCGAGCACCACCGGGTCGGTGGTGAAGAGGCCCGCCCACAGATCGGGAAACAGCCACACGATCAGTCCGACCACACTCAGGTTCAGGCCTGACACCGCGGCCGCCGTCCAGGCGACACGGCGAGCCCGAGCGATGTCGCCGGCACCGACCGCCATGCCCACCATCGGGACCGAGGCCACGCCGATACCGAAGGCAATCGGGACCAGCAGGAACTCGAGTCGCTGACCGATGCTGTAGCCGGCCAGCGGGGCCACACCCAGCGGCGCGATCAGAGCGGTGAAGATCAGCACGGTCATGACCGACTGCACCGGCGACAGGCAGGCCAGCGCGCCCACTTTCAGGATGTCGACGAACATGTCGCGGCGCAGCGAGAAACCCGACCATTGCAGGCGCAGACGGGCCCTGCCCGAGCTCAACCACCACCACAGAAACGCAGCCACCAGCGCCGAGGCGACCAACTGCCCCATGGCGACACCCGCCATACCGAATCGCGGCACCGGGCCCAGCCCCAGACCGAGGATCCCACCGAGCGCGATCTGGATGAGCGAGAGCACCAGCAGCGACACCGAGGGCACGCGCATATCGCCGGTTCCGCGAATGATCGACGACAGGGTGTTGACCATCCAGGTCAGCCAGGCCCCCAGAAACAGCACATTCGCATAGGCCACTGCCTGCTCGAGGACTTCACCCTTGCCACCGAGGAAGGAAAAGATGCTGCGACCGAAAGCCAGAAAGAGCACGGTCGTGACCAGGCCGGCCACCAGACCGATGACCGCGGCATGCAAGGCGAGCGTGCGTGCCCGCTGCGGATCGGAGGCTCCCAGCGCGCGACTGACCGCCGATGACACCCCGCCGCCCATGGCGCCGGCCGACATCATCTGAACCAGGGTCGCCAGCGGAAAGACCAGCGCCATGGCGGCCAGCGGCACCGTGCCAAGCACCCCGACATAACGGGTCTCGGCGATACCGACGATCACCGACATCACCATGGCGATCACATTGGGCACTGCCAGACGCAGCAGTGTGGGCAGGATCGGACCGGTCGTCAGGGACATGAGGGATGGTGTCGGCGGATTGACGGACAGAAGAGCGGAAAAGTACACGCCGCGAAAAGTTCGACGGTCGGGCAGACTGTTGGCGAACAACTGCTAAACAATTGTACCTGCAATGGTTGCATATACAATCATTATCGATACAATCAGCCAATGAGCACGACGGATGTCCAGCCGCAGGGCTGCACCAACTTCAAGCTGCGCCAGCTGCTGCGCGCCGTGTCGCGCCACTACGATGCCGAGCTTGCCCGCGCAGGCCTCAAGGGCACCCAATACTCGCTGTTGTCGCACGTGGTCAAGCTCGGTCCTTTGCAGCCTCAGGCGCTTGCCAGACAGATGGGCCTGGACGCCTCCACCCTCACCCGCAACCTGCGGCCGCTGATCGAGATGGGCTGGGTGAGCCAGGGTCCGGGCGACGACGCCCGCAGCCGCATCATCATCGCAACGCCTTCGGGTCGCACAAAACACGCCGAAGCGCGCCGCCACTGGAAGCGTGCCCAGCTCGCGCTCAACGATCGGCTCGGTACCGCCACCGTGATCGCGCTGCATTCGCTGATCGATGACGGCCTGGCACGACTCACGCCCGAGCCGCAGACCGGCACTGACGAGATCGACGGCTGAGCGCGACTCGGGTCGATGGTCGTTCGCCTCTCACGACCATCGCCGCTGTCAACCCGGTCATGAAGCCTGTCATCCTCGGATGCGATACTGCACTCATGAATACCGACACATCTCCCCCCTTGGCCGGGCACCCCGATCGCCCTGACCGACTTCAGGGTGCGCCCAACTTTCGCGCCATTGATGCACTGCCCGCCGCTGGGGGCCGCAGGCTCAAGCGTCTGCGGCTGTTTCGATCCGACGCGCTGCATCGCCTGAACGACGATGACCTCGTCCGACTGCGCGGCCTGCGCATCGGCACGGTGCTTGATCTGAGGCGCGACGACGAGCGCGAGACTGCGCCAAACCGTTGGCCTGGCGACATGCAGCCGGTCACGCGGGTCTTCGACTCGGCACCCGAACTGCAGGCTGTGCGCGCCGGCGGCTGGCATGCATCGCTCGAGGACCCGAGCTTTGATGCCGAGCGGGCGCGTCTTTGGATGATCGATACCTATGCCCGGATGCCGACGGCGCTGGCGCCAGCGGTCAGCGCGGCGATCATCCATGCGAGCACACCGCAGACCAGCGACACCCCCCTGCTGGTCCATTGCACCGCCGGCAAGGACCGCACCGGCTTCGTGTGCGCGATGGTGCTTTCGGCGGCCGGCGTGCCGCGCGAGTCGATCATGGCCGACTATCTCGAAAGCAGTGTTCGGCGGCCCCCCGCCCAGATGGCAGAGGTCCTGCTGTCCTACCATGGCATCGCTCGCACGCCTCGCAAGCAATCGGCGCTTGAGGTCATCGCCGGCGTGCAGAACGACTTTCTGATGACCTCGTTCGAGACGGTCGAACGCAACTTTGGATCGGTCGAGGCCTATCTGAGCGCCTGCGGGCTTGGCCCGGCGCAACGCGACGCCTTGCACGCCGCGCTGCTCGACTGAAGCGCTCGGGGAGTTCGCCCTCAGCGCTCGGGGAGTTCGCCCTCAGCGCTCGGGGAGTCGCCCGAACGCTGAGGACCCGCTCAGGTCCCGCTCAGGTCCCAATCACCCCGCCGTCGAGCTTGCGGATCACCACGGTGGCCGAACGCGGGCGACCGCCATCGGGCCAACGCGAATAGCGGCTCGGCGCATCCGGATCGGCCCGCTCGGACGGTGACTCGCCCGGATGCTGGATGTTGATGAACATCGTGCGCAGATCGGGCGTCGTGGTGATGCCGGTGATCTCGCAGCCTGACGGCCCGACCATAAAGCGCCGGACTTCGCCGGTGCGCGCGTCGGCCGCCAGCATGGCGTTGTTGCCGATGTTGGCGAGATCGCCCTTGCCCATGGCGCTGGTGCTCATGTCGGTCTGGATCCAGAGCGTGCCGCGGGCATCGAACCACAGGCCATCGGGGCAGGCGAAGCTGTCGCCCTTGATGTTGCCGCGAGCATCGGCGCGGGTCAGCGACGGGTCGCCTGCCATCACGAAGTGATTCCAGGTGAACGAAAGGCCGTCGCCTTCATCAGCGTCTTTCCAGCGAATGATGTTGCCCGTGGTGTTGTTGGCACGCGGGTTGGCGGCATCGACGCCAGGACGCCCCTGCGCGCCACGCTCCGAATTGTTGGTGAGCGTGCAGTAGAGCTCACCGGTGCGGGGATCGGCGGCAATCCACTCGGGACGGTCCATTTTCGTGGCGCCCAGAGCATCGCTCGCCTGACGCGACTTGATCAGTACCGAGGCCTGATCGGCGAAACCGCGATCAGCCGTGAGCCCGCCGGTGCCGGCTATCAGCGGCAGCCACTGGCCAGTGCCATCGGCATTGAAACGCGCCACATAGAGCGTGCCGTGATCGAGCAGGGTGCGGTTGGCGGCATAGCCGCCGGGCTGCATGCGGTCACGGCTGACGAACTTGTAGATGTACTCGAAGCGGGCATCCTCGCCCATGTAAACCGCCACCCGACCATCGGGACGCACCGTGGTCGTGGCACCTTCGTGCGCGCCGCGACCCATGGCCGTGCGCTTGATCGGTGTCATGGTGGGATCGGTCGGATCGATCTCGACGATCCAGCCGAAGCGGTTGGGCTCGTTGGGGTTGCGAACCGCATCGAAGCGGGTCTCGAATTCATGCCAGCGATAACCGCCACCCTTGGCACGCAGCCCCCAGCGCCGCTGGTCTGCATCGGGTTGATCAGGGCCGTTGAAATAGAAAATGAAGTTTTCTTCGGAGGTCAGATAGGTCCCCCAGGGGGTCGGGCCAGCCGCGCAATTGTTGAGCGTGCCGAGCACCGCGGTGCCGGTCGGATCGGCAGCAGTGCGCATCAGCGGATGGCCTGCGCAGGGGCCGGAAACCGTCGTCGGCGTGGCGGCGGTGATGCGGCGGGCGAACTTGGAGGGGCGCACCATCTCGACATTGCCATCGGCCTGACGGGCCACCTCGACCAGGGTGACGCCGTGAGCGGCGATCGACTTGGCGACTTTGTCGGCGTTCCAGGTCTTCATGCCGTCGGCATGCAGCAGACCATCGTCGGTGTACTCGTTGTTGAACACCAGCACACCTCGGCGACTGCCATCGAGGGGGAAAAAGTGCATGCCGTCGTGATGCATGCCAACTTGCACCGCCTGCTCGGCAGCGGTGTTGGCGGCGGCCGGCGAGAAGGCCGGCATATTGCCGGGCACACCCACCGGATCGCCCCACTTGCAAATCACGGCCGAGGTGTAGCCGGGCGGAACGGTCACGGTGTCGGCGGTGCTGAGCGGCACCGATTTGAATCCGAGCTGCGGCCCGGGCGCGAAAACCGGGGCATCAGAACCTGCATTAGGACCGGCGGTGGTGCAGCCGGCCACCAGCGGCGCGAGCAGGCTGGTCGCCGCACCGGCAAGCCCACCGCGCACGACGATGCGTCGAGCCGGATCGGAGACTTCATGAATGCTGGGGTTTGACGACGGGTTGGAGTTTTCCATCGTCGAGAAATCTTTTGCCATGGCGGGCTCCAGTAAGTAGCGGATCGGCTTGCAGACAACCTGTCAGTTTGAAGGATTCGAATGACGTCGGCGTGACGGCAACTCGGCGGCAACCCGGATGAATCTCGGCGAAAGCTCAGTGAAAAAAGAGCGAGGCCAGTCCCAGAAAGATGAAAAAACCCATGCTGTCGGTCGAAAAGGTCAGCAGTACCGATGAGCCGAGCGCCGGATCGCGCCCGACCCGCTGCAGCACCAGCGGCACCGCCATCGCAATCAGGGCAGCCAGCAGCATGTTGAGCACCATCGCCAGCATCATCGT
>CANKWX010000082.1 GCA_947487165.1 Burkholderiales bacterium | reverse complement strand
TCTCAGCGGCGCTGTCGGCCTTGAAATTGCCGGCGGTCATGAGCACGCCGCGCCAGGCCGGCCTGAACAGGGCGCAGGCCGACGGCACGTCCTGATGATCGACTTCGCCCGAGCCGGCGCCGCTGGATCGCGGCTCGATCAGGTGCAGATAGGCGAGTCCGAGCTTGTCGAGCTCGCCGATGATGTGCGAATAGAGCGGCATCGGGTCATCTTCGCCGCTGTCGTTGGCCACGCCGTAGGGCGACAGCCGGATGCCGACCCGATCGGGCCCCCAGACCGCCGCGACCGCGCGGGTCACCTCGAGCGACAGCCGCACCCGGTTTTCGATCGAACCGCCATAGGCGTCGGTGCGCTGATTGCTGCGCGACTGCATGAACTGCTCGAGCAGATAGCCGTTGGCCGAGTGGATCTCGACGCCGTCGAATCCGGCCTGCATCGCATTGCGGGCCGCCTGGGCATAGCCTTCGATGATGCCGGGGATTTCATGGGTCTCAAGCGCCCTGGGCGTCTCGAGCGGTACACGCTCGAAGCTTGCGCTCATCGCCTTGCCGTTGGCGGCGATGGCCGAGGGAGCGATCGGCAAGGCGCCGCCGGGCTGATGCGACGAATGCGAAATCCGCCCGACGTGCCACAACTGCAAAAAGATTTTTCCACCGCGCGAATGGACCGCGGCGGTCACGCCTTTCCAGCCCTCGACCTGCGCGGCGGTGTGGATGCCGGGCGTGGCCGGTGCGCCCTGGCCTGAGGCCAGCACCTGTGAGGCTTCCGCGATGATCAGCCCGCCTTCGGAGGCGCGCTGTCGGTAGTACTCGGCATTGAGCGCATTGGGCACATTGCCAGGTGTGGTGGCGCGCATCCGCGTGAGCGGCGCCATCACCACCCGGTGGCTGAGCATGTAGGGCCCGACTTTGAGCGGGGCAAAAAGGGCTTGAGTCGTCATCGTGGTCTCCTTGTCATTGTGATCGTCGGTCCGGGGCACAGTGCAGGGCAGGGCCGAGGGAAATCAGCCTGGCTGTCTCACCAGCGCCAGCTGGCGGGCCTGTGCGATCAGCCGCCCGGTGGTATCCCAGAGCATGCCGTCTTCGATCATCCGGCCGTCGGCCAGGTCGCTTGTTCGGAATTGCCCGAGGATCCAGCCGGGCGAGGGTCGCCTGCGCAGGTGCACGGTGAGCTCGACCGTCGGCACCCAGCCAACCGCGCCGATCTGCCCGAAAACCGAGGGCGGAAACGCATCGGCAAACAGCAGTGCTGCGATCGGGTCGGGAGCGCGGGCGTCCTTGAAGCGAATCCAGCCGGTAATCTGGGCGCGGCCGCCGATTTTCGTCTGCACTTCATCCGGATGCAGACGGATGTCGAGGCGATCCATGATCGGCAGCTTGATGCCCTGCTGGTCGCCGGAGCGCGCGATGCACTGTTCGGGTGGCGGGATCGAGGGGGCCGGTGGCTCGATCACCGGCTGTGCGCCGGCGCCCAGATTGCCGAAGGCAGCCATCACTTCGATGCGGGCGCTGTCGTCTTGAATGAGGGTCGCCCGACAGGTGCTCAGTTGCCGGCCGCTGCGCAGCACCTGTGCCTGAATGCGGCAAGCCTGGCTGCCCAGGCCCGGGCGCAGATAGTGCACGGTGATGCTCAGCGGATCGGGATGCTCGGGGGTCTGTGCGGCGATCGCATTGGCCGCCAGCGCGAGCAGATAGCCGCCGTTGGGATTGCTGCCGATGCTCCAGTCGGGTGACACCAGGCCTTCGAAGGCGCCGTCGCCAAGCGGGGTGAGTCGGGTTTCGTCGTCGAATTGGCTCATCGGATCGGGCTGTGGGTGAGGTTGTAGGTCGGCTTGTTGTCGGGGTTGCCGCTCGGGGCGTCGTCGAGGGCAGCTGCCGCAGTCTCGCTCTGAAGGCACTTGCTGAACGGGACGGCTGCGCTCAGTCGATCAGCGCGCCCGCGAATTCATCGGCAGAAAAGGCCTGCAGGTCTTCGATGCCTTCGCCCACGCCGATGAAGCAGATCGGGATCGGCCGGTCGCGACGGGTATGGGCCAGCGCGACCAAGGCGCCGCCGCGGGCGGTGCCGTCGAGTTTGGTGACGATCAGGCCGGTGAGCTGCACCGCGTCATCGAAGGCCTTGACTTGCGCGAGCATGTTCTGGCCGGTATTGCCATCGAGCACCAGCAGGACCTCGTGCGGCGCGCCGTCCATGGCTTTGCCGATGACCCGCCGGATCTTTTTCAGCTCGTCCATCAGGTGGGTCTGGGTGGGCAGGCGGCCGGCGGTATCGACCATGACAACGCCGGTGCCGCGGGCGCGACCGGCCGCAACCGCATCGAAGGCGACCGCACCCGGGTCGCCGCCTTCCTGGGCGATCACATCGACCTGATTGCGGCTGCCCCATTGCGCGAGCTGCTCGCGCGCGGCGGCCCGGAAGGTGTCGCCGGCGGCCAGCAGCACTGATTTGCCTTCGCCGTGCAGATGGCGGGCGAGCTTGCCGATCGAGGTGGTCTTTCCGGCGCCGTTGACGCCGGCGATCATCATGACCACTGGGCTGGCCTGATCGATGTCGATCTGCCGCTCGAGCGGCGAAAGCAACTCGACCAGCAGCCCCCGCAGCGCGGCCTTGACCTGTACGGTGTCGGTGAGCTTGTCCTTGCGGACCTTCTCGCGCAGTGCGGCGAGCAGCCACTGCGTGGTCTCAAAGCCGGTATCGCCCGACAGCAGTGCGGTCTCGAGGTCTTCATAGAGCGCCTCGTCAATTTTGACGCCGGTAAAGAGCACCGCGATGTTGCCGCGGGTGCGCGACAGGCCCTGCTTGAGGCGCGCCAGCCAGGGGCGGCGATCGGAGGGTGCCTCGGGGACTGGGTCATTGACCGTCTCGGCGCTGCTGCTGACGGTAATGGCAGGGTCTGCCGTGGCGGTCGCCTGAACGGCAAGGGCTGCTTTGCCAGCCGCGGCATCGGCGGCGCTCGCCGCCAGGCCGCTCGCCGTCGCCGCTGAAGGCGCTTCGGAGGATGGCCCCGGCTGTTGGGCCGGCGCAGGCTTGTTGCGGCGAAAGAATCCGAACATGTCGAAGGGGTGGCGATACGAAGGCGGCTGCAGGCGGCGGGTTACACTCGAGCCCCCGATTCTACGCCGCCGCAATGACCCGATCTTTCATGCAACTTGCCGTCGCCTGGCTGCTGACGACGGCCTGCGCCCTGGTTGCTGCACAAAGCGCCGCCCCGCCCGTGCAGCCGGCGTCTGTCTCAGCCTCCCAGCAAGTGGTCGAGCGCAGCTTTCCCAACGGCTTGAAGGTGCTGGTCAAGCCCGACCGGCGCGCGCCCACGGTGGCCCATATGGTCTGGTATCGCGCCGGCTCGATGGATGAAGTCAATGGCCGCACCGGCGTCGCGCATGTCCTCGAGCACATGATGTTCAAGGGCACCGAGTCGCTGGCGCCCGGCGAGTTTTCGCGGCGGGTGGCCGCCATGGGCGGGCGCGAAAATGCGTTTACCTCGCGCGACTACACCGGCTACTTCCAGCAAGTCCAAAAGTCGCGCCTGCCTGACGTCATGGCGCTCGAAGCCGACCGCATGGTCAATCTCAAGCTGTCGGATGACGAGTTCGCCAAAGAGATCAAGGTGGTGATGGAGGAGCGACGGCTGCGCACCGAAGACAGCGCCAAAGCGCTGGTCTACGAGCAGCTTTATGCCACCACCTTTACCGCCCATCCTTATCGAGCTCCGGTGGTCGGCTGGATGAGCGACCTCGAATCGATGACGCCTGCCGATGCGCGCGCCTGGTACGACACCTGGTATGCGCCCGGCAATGCCACGGTCATCGTGGCCGGCGACGTCGAGCCCGAGGCGGTCTTTGCGCTGGCCGAAAAGTATTACGGCAGCATCGCAGCCAAGGCGGTGCCTGCACGCAAGCCGCAAACCGAACCCGCGCAGCGTGGCTTGCGCCGTATCGAGGTGAAGGCGCCAGCTGAAAATCCCTATGTCGTGATGGCCTTTCACGTGCCCCGGCTCGAATCGATCGAGGGCCCCCGTGATCCTTATGCACTCGAAGTGCTCTCGACCCTGCTCGATGGCGGCGCGAGCACCCGCTTTACCCGCAATATCGTGCGCGGCTCGCGGGTGGCCAATCAGGCCGGTGCCGGCTACGACATGACCCAACGCGGCCCGGCGGTCTTCGTGCTCGACGGCACGCCGGCCGACGGTCACACCACCGCCCAGGTCGAGGCCGCCTTGCGCGCCGAGATTGCCCGCATCGCCGCCGAGGGCGTGCCGCAGGCCGAACTCGACCGGGTCAAGGTGCAGTATGTGGCCGGGCAGGTTTACAAGCGCGATTCGATCTTCGGGCAGGCCATGGAAATCGCCGGCCTCGAGATCACCGGCCTGTCCTATCGTGATGCTGACCGCATCCTTGAGAAGGTCCGCTCGGTCACGGTCGAGGAGGTGAAGTCCGTGGCAGCACGCTATTTCGGCGACCAGGCGCTCACCATTGCAACCTTGCTGCCGCAGCCGATTGCCCCGGGAAAACCCGCTGCTGCCCCGGCCGGTCTGAGGCACTGACACCATGCGAGCCGCCTTTATCCGACCGCTGTCCCTTCGACCCTTCTTTTTCCTGACCCTGCTCCTGTGGGCACCGCTCGCCTCGGCAGTGCTGCCGATCGAGCACTGGGTCAGTTCACGCGGCACCCGGGTCTATTTCGTGCGGGCCGATTCGATTCCGATGCTCGACATCAATATTGACTTCGATGCCGGTGCCCGCCACGATCCGCCCGCCAAGTCGGGCCTGGCCGCGATGACTGCCGGCACGCTGGCGCGTGGCGTGGCCGGCCTCGATGAAGCCGCGCTTGCCGAGCGGCTGGCCGACATCGGTGCCAGCCAGGGCGCCGGTGCCGGTGACGACCGGGCCAGTGCATCGCTGCGAACCCTCACCAGCCCGCGCGAACTCGAGGCTGCAGTCGCGCTGCTCGCCAAGCTGGTTTCGCAGCCGACCTTTCCCGAGGTGCCATTGCAGCGCGAGCGCGAGCGGGTGATCCAGGGGCTTCGCGAGGCCGCGGTCAAGCCCGACGCCATTGCCCAGCGCACTTTCAGCGAACTGATCTATCCCCGGCATCCCTACGGGCGAGATCCGCTGCCCGAGACGATCACGGCCATCACCCGTGACGATCTGGTCGACTTTCATCGCCGCTATTTCGGCGCCAGCCGTGCAGTGGTGTCGATCGTCGGTGCCATCGATCGCGCCCGTGCCGAGGCGATTGCCGAGCAGCTCACCCGCGATCTGCCGCAGGGTGTGACACCGGCGACGATGCCCCCGGTCGAGGCACCCCAGGCAGTCGAGCGACGCATTCCCCATCCGGCCACCCAGAGCCATATCGTGATCGGTGCGCCCGCGATGGCGCGTTCCGACCCCGATTTCTTCCCGCTCTTCGTGGGCAACTACGTGCTGGGCGGCGGCGGTTTCGTGTCACGGCTGACCGCCGAGGTGCGCGAAAAGCGCGGCCTGTCCTACAGCGTTTTTTCGTATTTTTCGCCGATGATGCAGCCCGGCCCGTTTGCGATCGGCCTTCAGACCCGCAAGTCTCAGACCGATGAGGCGCTGGCGGTGGTGCGCCAGACGCTCGCGGGCTTCGTGCGCGAGGGTCCGACCGAGGCCGAACTCGTTGCAGCCAAACAGAATCTGGTCGGCGGCTTTGCCCTGCGCATCGACTCCAACCGCAAGATTCTCGACAACATCGCCAACATCGGCTGGTATCGGCTGCCGCTCGACTACCTCGAGCGCTGGACCGATCAGGTCGAGCGGGTCACCACCGCGCAGGTCCGCGAGGCCTTCGGGCGCAAGGTGTTTCCCGACCGACTGGTCACGGTGATTGTCGGTGCCGGTGAAGCGAAGCCCTGATTCCGGCGGGCAGCGAGAAAAAGCGGGCGCGCGCAAACCGGCGCCGCGCGTGTCGCGGTCGTTGCCGATGAAGGTGCGCATCATCGGTGGTGCCTGGAAGCGCACCCTGCTGCCGGTGCTCGATCGGCCGGGTCTGCGCCCGACGCCCGACCGGGTACGCGAGACGCTCTTCAACTGGCTCGGTAACCGGCTCGATGGCTGGCGGTGTCTCGATTTGTATGCCGGCAGCGGCGCGCTCGGCTTCGAAGCCGCATCGCGGGGTGCGGCCAGGGTGGTGCTCATCGAGCGCGATGCCCGCATCATCGAGTCGCTGCGATCAGTCAAGGAGCGGCTGGCCGCCGAGACGGTTGAACTCGCACAGGCCGATGCCTTTGCATGGGTATCGCAGAGCGCTGAGCGTTTCGATCTGGTGCTGCTCGATCCGCCCTTTGGCGAAGGTGTACTCGACCGTATCGTGCCGCGGCTGGCTGGCGTGCTCGCACCGGGCGCGGCACTTTATGTCGAGTCGGATGCGCCGGTCGATATCGACACCGCGCCCTGGACCCAACTGCCGGGCGTTCGGGTGCATCGCGCCGATCGCGCCGGGCTGGTCCATTATCATCTGCTGCTGATGCCTGCTGAGCCAACTGGAGCCTGACGATGGCCGTCGCCGTTTACCCCGGAACGTTTGATCCCCTGACCCGCGGCCATGAAGACGTCATGCGCCGGGCCGCCCGCATCTTCGATCGGGCAATTCTGGCGGTGGCCGACAGCCGCGGGAAAAATCCGATTTTCTCCGCGCAGGAGCGGGTCGTGATCGCCCGCGAGGCCCTGGCCGACTGCCCGAACATCGAAGTGATCGGGTTTTCCGGGCTGTTACGCGATTTTGTCGTGAGCCAGAAGGCCAATGTCATCGTGCGTGGCCTGCGATCGGTCGCCGACTACGAATACGAGTTCCAGATGGCCGGTATGAATCGCTATCTGATGCCCGATGTCGAGACGATCTTCGTCACGCCGACCGAAGCAAATCTGTTTATTTCGGGCACGCTGGTGCGCGAAATCGCGATGTTCGGTGGCGATGTCAGCCGCTTCGTGCCGCCGACGGTCGAGGGCCATCTCAAGCGCAAGCTCGCCGAGCGGGCGTCATCATCGTCGGCGGCGGCGTCGTCGGGAACCTGAGGCAGGCATGGCGCTCCACATCACCGACGAGTGCATCAACTGCGACGTCTGTGAGCCCGAGTGTCCCAACGGCGCCATTTCGATGGGCCCCGAGATCTACCAGATCGATCCCGAGCGCTGCACGGAGTGCGTCGGGCATTTCGATGCGCCGCAATGTCAGCAGGTCTGCCCGGTTGCCTGCATTCCGGTCGATCCGGCGCGGGTCGAGCCCCATGACGCCCTGATGGCCCGCTACCGGCGTTTGCAGTCGGTGCCCTGAGTCCGCCGGCGTTTGCGTCAGGTCGCGGTGACAAGTGCCGCGTCGCCCATCTCTTTGCGCTCAGCTCAGACCCGCGCAACTAGTGGGTCAGATAGTTCAGCCCCCAGGGGCCGGCCTTGTTCCATTCGCTCGACTCGAACTGCAGCGACTGATTGGTCAGCGGATGGTCTTCCGCCCAGGACGAATCGAGTTCGATTCGCCCGCCGCTGCTCTTGACTCGCAGCTTGATCGATGGGGGCAGCTGGCCGTCGCGTCGGCGATGGAAGATCACTGCTAGTCGCAGGCACAGCACCATCACCCATTCGTCCTGCTCGAACAGACAGGCTTTGAGCTTGGTCAGGCCGCCGGTCTGGCCAAGCACCAGGTTGGCGATCAGGGTCTGCTCGTCTTCCGAGAAGCCGGGCATGTCGCAGTGGCCAAGGATGTAGCCGCCATGCTTGTGATAATCGGCGTGGGCAATCGACATGCCGGTCTCGCACAGTTGCGCCGCCCAGGACAGCAGCCGCGTGTTGCGCGCGATCTCGTCGTCCGACGCACGCACCGCGTCCCGATAGAAGGTGGTGGCGAGTGAGGCGACCGCCTGGCCATAGCGTTCGTCGAGCGTGTAGCGGCGGATCATCTGGGAGACGGTGACACTGCGCATGTCGGCGCCAGTCGAGCGTCCGAGCAGATCGTAGAGAACGCCCTCGCGCAAGGCCCCGTCGCAGTAGTCCATCGATTCGATGCCGAATTCTTCGAAGGCCGCACTCATCATCGCCAGACCGCCCGCGATCACCGGGCGCCGGTCGGGCTTGAGGCCCTCAAGCCGCAGCCGATCAGCATGGCCGGCTTTGAGCAGGGTCGATTCGATCATTGCCAGCGCATCGGCGGTCAGGCGCGAGTCACCGAAGTCGACCTGCGCGATCTGCCAAAGGGTCTTGGCGGTGCCGGAGGTGCCGATCGAGGTTCGCCAGCCGAATTCGCGATAGAGCTTGGACAGCGGCGCCAGCGCGTCGCGGCAGGCCAGGCGCGCACGCTGATAGTTGTGGCGATCGATATTGCCGTCAGGGAAAAACTGATTGGCCAGCCCGACACAGCCCAGCGGCACCGATTCGAGGAGTTCGCTGCGATAGTCGGTGCCGACGATGCACTCGGTCGAACCGCCGCCGATATCGATGATCAGCCGCCGATGGCCATCAGTGGGCAGCGCATGGGCCGCCCCGAGGTAAATCAGCCGCGCCTCTTCGCGTCCGGCGATCACCTCGATCGGAAAACCGAGGGCTTCCTGGGAGCGCTCCAGAAATTCGCGGGTATGGCTCGCAACCCGGAAGGTGTTGGTGGCCACCGCCCGAACCGCATCAGGACGAAAGGCGCGCAGTCGCTCACCGAAGCGATGCAGGGCCGCAATCGCGCGGTCCTGAGCCGGCTCTGACAAGGTGCCGGTGCTGCTCAGCCCGGCAGCGAGCCGGACGGTTTCCTTGATCTGGTCAATCGGGCGGATCTGATCGCCCACCGGCGTGGACTCGATCCTGCCGATGACAAGTCGAAAACTGTTCGATCCGAGATCGACGGCTGCAAGGAGATGGGAGAATGGCATTGGCGACATTCTGCCGCAGAATGACGTCATCCCGGAGTCTGAACCGCCAGACTTCGTCCAATGCCGTGTCCGACGACGAGCGGGCCGCACCGAGACACACCACTTTGCGACGGATCGACATGAATAGAGACGCCATGCCGGATACAGGCAGCAAGCTGTCCACCCGACTGCTCAATCGCGAGATCGGCATCCTCGCGTTCAACGAGCGCGTGCTGGCACAGGCTGAAGACCCCGCCATTGCGCTGCTCGAGCGGCTGCGCTATCTCACCATCGTCAGCAACAACCTCGACGAACTCTTCGAGGTCAGGGTGGCCGAGCTCAAGGAACTGATGCGCGTCGACCCCGAGACCCAGCTCGACAGCGGGCCGGTGGCCGATGCGCTCAGGATGGTCTCCGAACGCGCTGGTCGCCTGGTGACGCGGCAATACGAGCTGCTCAACAAGACGCTGACGCCGGCGCTGGCCGAGCAGGGCATCGTGATCCTGTTGAGTTCGAACTGGAACGACGCCCAGAGGCAATGGGCCGAGCGGGTCTTCGTCGACGAGATCGAGCCCCTGCTCACCCCGATCGCACTCGACCCGGCGCATCCGTTTCCGCGCATCCTCAACAAGAGCTTGAATTTCGTGATTGAGCTCGAGGGCATCGATGCCTTCGGGCGGCCGGCCGACATTGCGATCCTGCAGGCGCCGCGCACACTGCCGCGCGTGATCCGGGTGCCGCGCGAGATCGCCGGCGCGCCGCACGGCGTCATGCTGCTCACCTCGATCGTCGGCGGTTTTGTCGAACGGCTCTTTCCGGGCATGGTCATCGAGTCGGTCAACCAGTTCCGCGTGACCCGCAACAGCGAACTGTTCGTCGACGAGGAAGAAGTCACCGATCTTCGCCAGGCCCTGCATTCCGAGTTGTCGCAGCGCCAGTACGGCGACGAAGTCCGCCTGGAGGTGTCGCGCGCCATCGATGATCGGATGCTCAAGCGGCTGCTGCGCGAGTTCGACCTCACGCCGATCGATTGCTATCGCGTCGACGGGCCGGTCAATCTGGTCAGGTTGCAGCAGGTGATTGATCTGGTCGATCGCCCCGATCTGAAGTTCCCGAGTTTCGAGCCCGGTCTGCCCGCGACCCTGGCCGGCCGCAATCTCTTCGATGCGATCCGCCGCCAGGACGTGCTGCTGCACCATCCCTATGAATCCTTCATGCCGGTGATGGACTTCCTGCGCAGTGCGGCCACCGATCCGAAGGTGGTCGCGATCAAGCAGACCATCTATCGCACCGGTGCCGATTCGGTCCTGATGGAAGCGCTGGTCGCCGCTGCCCGAGCCGGCAAGGAGGTCACGGTGGTGCTCGAGCTGATGGCCCGTTTCGATGAAGAGGCGAACATCAACTGGGCGCAACGGCTCGAGGAGGTTGGCGCGCATGTGGTCTATGGTGTGGTCGGCCACAAGACCCATGCCAAGCTCACCTTGCTGCTGCGTCGCGAAGACGGCGCCTTGCGCCGATACGCGCATCTGGGCACCGGCAACTACCATCCCCGTACAGCAAGGATCTATGAGGACTTCGGCATGTTCACCGCCGATCCCGACATCTGCACCGATGTGAATGAAGTGTTTCGCCGGCTCACCGGTGCCGGCCATGCCGTGCCCCTGCGCCGATTGCTGCAGGCGCCCTTCACGCTGGCCGAGCATGTGATGCAGGCGATTCGCGTCGAGGCCGATATCGCGCGCGCCGGCCGCAGGGCCTACATCGCCGCCAAGGTCAATGCCTTGCTCGAGCCCAAGCTGATCGAGGCGCTTTACGAAGCGAGTCAGGCCGGCGTGAAGATCGACCTGATCGTGCGAGGTGTCTGCGCCTTGCGCCCGGGGGTGCCCGGGCTGTCCGACAATATTCGTGTGAGGTCGGTGATCGGACGCTTCCTCGAGCACAGCCGCATCTATCACTTTCATGCCGATGGGGCCAATGAAGTCTGGCTCGCGTCGGCCGACTGGATGGGACGAAATTTTTTCCGTCGGGTCGAGGTGGCCTTTCCGGTGCGCGACCGGCGCCTGAAGGCGCGGGTGCTGTCCGAAGGCATTGCGGTGCATTTGCGCGACAACTCATCGGCCTGGGTGATGGACTCGGCTGGCGGGTACACGCGTCGCAAGCCGCGCGGACAACGTGTCGTCATCTCGCAAAAGGCACTGCTGGCAAAGCTCGCCGCAAAATGAGCCGATGAAGATCAGGCTGTTCACAATCAACCAGATGGAGCAAGAACAATGAATGGTGCAGAAAGCCTGGTGCGCACGCTGCTCGACGAAGAGGTCGAGGTCTGCTTTTCCAACCCCGGCACGTCAGAGATGCATTTCGTGGCGGCCCTCGATCGCATCGAGGGCATGCGCTGCGTGCTCGGCCTCTTCGAGGGCGTGGTCACCGGCGCGGCCGACGGCTACTGGCGGATCGCCCAGCGTCCGGCCTCGACGCTGCTGCATCTCGGCCCGGGTCTGGCCAACGGACTGGCCAATCTGCACAACGCCAAGAAGGCTCATTCGGGCATCGTGAATGTGGTCGGCGAACATGCCACCGCGCATGTTGCGCTCGATGCGCCGCTCACCTCCGACATCGAGGGCGTTGCCCGGCCAATGTCGAACTGGGTCCACACCATTGGCTCGTCGGTTGGGGTTCAGGCGGCCGCGCGTGCAGCGGTTCAGGCGGCCACTACGCCGCCCGGTCGCATTGCCACGCTGGTGCTGCCGGCCGACTGTGCCTGGAACGACGTGCCTCCCGAGCAGACCTCGACCGGTCGCTCGACGCGCCTGCTTCGCCCGCCGGCCGATGCCGCCCTGATTGATGCCACCGTGGGCCTGCTGCGCTCGGGTGAGGCCACGCTGCTGCTGCTCGGTGGGGTGGCCTGTCGCGAGGCCGGTCTGGCCATGGCCGGGCGAATCGCCGAAGTCACCGGCTGCCAGATCATGGTGGAGTTTCCGGTGGCGCTGGTCCAGCGCGGCGCGGGCCGAGTCAATGCCGCGCGCATCCCCTATGTGCCCGAGGCGGCCATGGCGGCGCTCAAGCCCTACAAGAACATCGTGCTGATCGGCAGCACCGATCCGGTGTCCTTTTTCGCCTATCCCGACAAGCCGGGCCGCCAGGCGCCGGCGGGTGCGCGCATCGTGCCGCTGGCCGATGTCGGTCAGGACCTGCTCGGTACGCTCGAAGCGCTGGCCGATGCGCTCGGTGCCCGCGACAAGACGCCCAAAGGCCTCGCCGCGCTGTCGCGCCCGGCCTTGCCCGAAGGCCCGATGACGCTCGAAGGTCTGGGTCAGGTGGTGGCCGCACTGATTCCGGATAACGCCATCGTGGTTGATGAATCGGTGACCGGCGGACGGGCGCTCGGGGCCCTGACCGCCACCGCCGCGCCCCACGATTTCTTGACCTCCACCGGCGGCGCCATCGGTTTCGGCCTGCCGACTGCGATCGGCGCCGCCATCGCCGCGCCCGATCGCAAGGTGCTGGTGCTCGAGGGCGACGGCAGCGCGATGTACACCATCCAGTCGCTCTGGACGATGGCACGCGAAGGCCTCGACATTACCGTGCTGGTCTTTGCCAACCGTGCCTATCGCATCCTGCAGGGCGAATTCGCCGGTGTCGGTGCCGGCACACCCGGGCCGCGTGCCAACCACATGCTGATGCTCGACAACCCCAGTCTCGATTTTGTCGGCCTGGCCCGTTCGATGGGCGTCGAGGCTGGGCGGGCCACCGACCTGGGCAGTCTGGCCCGCGAACTCGCGCGCGGGCTCGCCTCGAAGGGCCCCTATCTGGTCGAGGCGGTGCTCTGAGGGTCGTTCAGGTGATTGTCGCGGCGCCCTGATCGCGGCGCCCTGAGCGCGCCGCGCATTCGCCTGGCGCCGCGTCAGCGTGATGCTTCGGCGTTTGCCGCAAAGACACGGCCACCCTGAACCGTTCCCCACACTGACACGTCTTTCAGCCGCTCGGGTGCGATCGCGAGCGGGTCGTGGTCGAGCACCGCAAAGTCGGCGCGTTTGCCGGTCTCGATCGAGCCGATCTCGGCCTCCAGATGCAGCGTATAGGCTGCCCCCAGCGTGACTGCCCGCAGGGCGCTGTAAACGTCGATCCGTTCATAGTCGCCGAGCAGCCTGCCGGACGCGGTCAGGCGATTGACCGCACACCAGGCCACATGCAGCGGCCCGAGCGGCGTGACCGGCGCATCGGAATGGATGGTGTAGGGCACGCCGATCTCCTGCGCCGAGCGGCACGGATTCATGCGCTGCGCGCGATCGGGTCCGAGCGTCATGTCGTAGTGCGCATCGCCCCAGTAAAAATGGTGATTGGCAAAGAAGTTCGCGCACATGCCGAGCGTCTTCATGCGTTGCAGTTGCGCCCGGTCGGCCAGCTGGCAGTGCTGCAGCGTGAAACGGTGATCGGCCGACGGGTGCTCGCGGATTGCCTGCTCGACGCAGTCAATCGCCAGATCGATCGCGGCGTCGCCATTGGTGTGGGTATGCATCTGGATGCCGTGGCGCATCGCGAGGCGATAGACCTGCTGCAGATACTCGGGCTCGACGTACCACATGCCCTGGGGTGCGCCGTTGTAATAGCCCGGCCAGCGCAGGCGGGCCGAAAAGCCCTGGATCGATCCGTCGGCATGCGCCTTGACGCGGCCCATTCGCAATTGCTCGGTCGAGCGGGCTTTCAGGG
>CANKWX010000081.1 GCA_947487165.1 Burkholderiales bacterium | reverse complement strand
GGTCAATGCGGGCTACTTCAAGGACCAGATCGTTCCGATCGAGCTGCCCTCACGCAAGGGCACCATCGTTTTCGACACCGACGAGCATGTGCGTCATGGCGCGACCATCGACGATCTTGCCAAGCTCAAGCCGGTGTTCGTCAAAGAAAACGGCACGGTCACCGCAGGCAACGCCTCGGGCATCAACGACGCTGCCGCCGCCCTGGTGCTGATGGAGCGCTCGGCCGCCGAAAAAGCCGGCCTCAAGCCGCTCGCCCGCCTGATGGCCTATGGCCATGCCGGCGTCGACCCGAAGATCATGGGCATCGGCCCGGTGCCGGCCTCGCGCCTGGCGCTCGAGCGCGCCGGCCTCAGCACCGCGCAACTCGATGTGATTGAGTCGAACGAGGCATTCGCCGCACAGGCCTGCGCAGTCACCCGCGAGCTGGGCCTCGATCCGGCCAAGGTCAACCCCAACGGCAGCGGCATTTCGCTTGGCCACCCGATTGGCGCCACCGGCGCGATCATCGCCACCAAGGCCATCCACGAACTGCATCGCGTCAATGGGCGTTATGCCCTGGTGACAATGTGCATCGGTGGCGGCCAGGGCATCGCCACCGTCTTCGAGCGGCTCTGATCAGGGCGTCAGCACCACCCGTCCCACCACGCGACCCGCGGTCAGGTCTTCCAGCGACTGGTTGACCTGCGCCAAAGGCCGCATGGTGAGCGGGATCTCGGGCAACGACACGCGCTGGGCAAGTGCCACCAGATCGCGCAGTTCGTTCAGACCCGAAACATAAGAGCCGACCACGGTCATCGACTTGAACGGGAACATCGGCAGCGGGCATTTGAACTCGCCACCGAAGAGGCCCACGATCACCAGCGTGCCGCCCTTGCCGACGATCGAGACACCCAGCGCCGACGTGCTTTCTGCACCCACGAAGTCGATCACCCCGCGCACCGCACCACCCGTGGCCTTGACGATCGAGCGCCCGGCATCAGCCGCCGCCGGATCGACCACCATGGCCGCGCCGTATTTCTGGGCGGTCTCGCGCTTGCCGGCATCCGGGTCGATCGCGATCACCTTGGCCTTGGTCATCTGCGACAGCAAGGCGACAGCGGTCATGCCGACGCCGCCGCAGCCGATCACCGCGATCCATTCATCGGCGGTGGCCTCGGGCAGCTTGCGGATCGCACCGAACGCGGTGATGCCGGCGCAGGCAAAGGTGGCTGCACGGGCCGGGTCGAGCGTACCGATCGGCACCAGATAGCGGTCGTGCGGCACCCGCACCAGGTCGGCATAGCCGCCAGGCAACTGAAGGCCGAGATTGCGGGCAGCGCGGTTGCACAGATGGTCGTTGCCGCCAAGGCAGGTCGGGCACTCGCCGCAGCCCAGCCAGGGATAGACCACCACCC
Organism: Burkholderiales bacterium; assembly: GCA_947487165.1. Classification (GTDB taxonomy): domain Bacteria; phylum Pseudomonadota; class Gammaproteobacteria; order Burkholderiales; family Burkholderiaceae_E; genus UBA4615. Next base: position 12,223 of record CANKWX010000081.1, on the reverse strand, counting down.
GATCGCCGACCTTCACGTCGCTCACATCCGGGCCGATCTCGACCACTTCACCGCCGATCTCATGACCCATGGTCACCGGCAATTTCACGCCCGAGCGCTCAAGCGACGACAACTTGCCGCCGCCCATGTCGAAGCCGCCGGCCTGGATATGCAGATCGGAGTGGCACATGCCGCAATGCGTGACCTTGACCGTCACCTCGCGCCCGACCGGCGCGGCCAGCTGGTCCTCCTGAAGCTCGAGGGCTTCGCCCCATTTCGGAAAAGCCCAGCGGTGGGCGCAACGAAAGTCTGCGGTTGTCATGCGAATGCTCCTTGAGTCGTAAAAGTGGTTTGCCGGGCGAGATGATGCACTGCCGGCGAATCAAAGGCGAACCGCAGGCTGATCACTGCGCGGCAATCGAACCTCGAAGCAGCTGCCATGCCCCAGCCCTTCGCTGGTGACTGCCACCGTGCCGCCATGCAGCTCGACCAGCCGCTTGACCAGCGACAGGCCGATGCCCAGCCCGCCCTGCGCACGATCGAGCGTGGCATCGATCTGGGTGAAAATCTCAAAGACATTGGTGAGCTGGCCGGGGTCGATGCCGATGCCGGTATCCCTGACCCGGATCACCACTTCGTCGCCTTGCGTCTCGACACTGATGCTTATATCGCCCTCGGGCGGCGTGTATTTGCTCGCGTTCGAGAGCAGATTTTCAAGGACCTGCGCAATCCGCACGCTGTCGGCCTCGACCACCGGCTCGGGGTGAGGCAAGGTGACCGTCAAGCTCTGATGTCGTTCGTCGACCTGCGCACGTACCGCGTCGACCGCACCCTGCACCACCGGGCCGAGCCTGATCGGCTCCAGACGCAGTTCAATCTTGCCCTGCGAGATGCGCGAGACATCAAGCAGGTCATTGACCAGTCGGGTCATATGGGTGACCTGCCGATCAAGCAGCTGCACCGCCCGCCATTGCGTTGACTCCGGCGTGAGGGTTCTGGAGAGCAGGCTCGCGGCATTGCGCATCGGCGCCAACGGGTTACGCAGTTCATGGGCCAGCATCGCCAGGAACTCATCCTTGCGGCGGTCGGCCTCGCGGAGCAGATCGAGCCCTTCATGTCGCTCGGTCTGGTCGACGAAGACCCCGATCAGGCGCTTTGCGCGCATTTTTTGCGCGATCACATCGAAATGCACCATCGCCCGCATTTCGATCCAGCGCCGTCCCTTTTCAGGCGACATCACGCTGAACTCGAGACTCAGTCGTCCGGGGTCGACGCCAGCGATGGCGGCTTCGATCGCGGCAGCAACCCGCGCTCGCTCGTCCTCAGGAATCCGCCTGATCAGCGCACCCAACTCAGGCGGCGTATCGGGCGGCAGCCCGAAAAGGTCGAGCGAACGCTCGCCCCATTCGACCTTGTCCTTGATCAGATCCCAGTCGAAGACGCCTGCTTCGGTGGCGTCGAGGGCGAGCTTCAGACGCTCACCGCTCACCTTCAGGGCATCGTGGGTCTGCGCTCGCTCACGGTTGCTGTCGATCTGGATACGGCCGGCGTCGGTCAGCGATTCGAACATCGCTGCGACCTCGGTAATACCCGACAGCCGGCGCGGCAGGGCCTCGCCCTGCGCCAACCCATGTGCATCCTCGGCGACCTGCGCAATCGCCTGACGGATGCGCTTGCCAAGCAGCAGGCTGCTCAGCAGGCCAATCGCGAGCACCACCGCACCGAAGGCCAGCAGGGTATTGATCGACCGTTGCAAGGGCTCGTCGCGCAGTGCCATCGGCTCAAAGACCGCCACTGTCCAAACCCCCTGCAGCCGCCGCCAGGCCACCAGCACCTCCACCCCATCGGCCGAGATACCGCTGCCGACGCCATTGACCGGTTCACCGTCCATCAGGTCCCGAAAGCCGTGCGCAATCGGCTTGCCGAAATAGAACTCGATATCGCGGCTGCGGGCAGCGGCGAGATGGTTGCCGTCTGTAATCAGTGCGGTGGTGCCGGGGCCAAGCCCCCGAGCAATGATGCGCGACAGACTGTCCGGGTCGATCCGGCCTTCAAGGACCCAGCGCACCGCGCCGCCACGCGGAATCGGCACCGCAATCGAGATCAGTTGCTTGCCCGAATACTGGTCACGATAGATGTTCGACAAAATCGGAACATGGGCCTCCATCGCCTTTCTCACATGCGGCTGATTGATCGGCTCAAGCTTGCTGCCCAGCGGCCTGTCAGTGTTCATCAGCACGGTACCGTCGAGCTCGACCGCAACGATGCTGTCCCAGCCTTCCTTGCGTGCGACCAGCTCCTTTGAGTAACGATAGAACTCGTCCATCTGATTGGTATCAAGTGGAGGGAAATCGCCGAGCAGACGCAACTCGCGGGTCAGGCCCGCCAGTTCGCGATCAACCGCGACTGCCAGCGTATCGACCGTCTGGCTGACATCACGGCGGGCGTTGTCGTTACTGCTTTGCCAGACGATGAAGAGCAGCCAGAGCGAGAATGCCAGCAGCGGCAGCACCGCCAGGATGGGCAGCCCGGCAAGCAGGATGCGCAGACTGACGCCACGTGGTCGCAGGCGAGCTGGCATACCGTGCCCCTGATGGGTAAAAATGAATTTTACCGGCCGCAAGCGATGCCGCGTCAGGCCTGCCAGACTGAAAATCCCTCGGACCTCAGGCCGTTGGCCAGTTCAATTTCCATCTCGCAGGCCGCCTCATAAGGCATCGGATTGGCCCAGGCGTAGAGCTGCGGCAGCAGCCGCAGACCATACTCAAAGACGAATCGATTCGCCTTGATACCCGCCTTGTGGCGGGCAAAACGCAGCTCGGGCGTCAGACCAGTCATGCCCACATACACACACGGCCTGGTCGGATCACGCCCGGGGTTGGCACGCGCAAAGCGCCGGTCGTTCAGGACGACCGGATCGAGCTCGACGACATAAACATGATGGCGATGCCGAGCACTCATCCCACACTGCGATCAGGCCAGTGACGACAGGGCCACGGCGGGTTTTACTTGAGCGCCTTGAAGCGCAGGCGATGCGGCTGCGCCGCCTCGTCGCCCAGGCGCCGCTTCTTGTCGGCCTCGTATTCCTGATAGTTGCCGTTGAAGAAGTTCCATTGCGAATCGCCCTCGGCCGCCAGGATATGCGTGGCAATCCGATCGAGGAACCAGCGGTCGTGCGAGATCACCATCACGCAGCCGGCAAACTCGAGCAGCGCATCTTCGAGCGCACGAAGGGTTTCGATATCGAGGTCGTTCGACGGCTCGTCGAGCAGCAGGACGTTGCCGCCGGTGAGCAGGGTCTTGGCCAGATGCAGCCGACCGCGCTCGCCGCCCGACAGCTGGCCGACCAGCTTTTGCTGATCGCTGCCCTTGAAATTGAAGCGGCCGATATAAGCCCGCGACTGCATCTCGAAGCGACCCACGGTCAGGATGTCGGCGCCGCCCGAAAGTTCTTCCCAGACGTTCTTGTTGGCCACCAGGGCATCGCGCGACTGATCGACATAGGCAAGCTGCACGGTGTGGCCGATGCTGACTTCGCCGGAGTCCGGCTGTTCGATGCCGGTGATCATGCGAAAGATGGTCGACTTGCCGGCGCCGTTGGGGCCGATGATGCCAACGATCGCGCCGGGCGGCACCTTGAAGCTCAGGTTGTCGATGAGCAGGCGGTCACCGAAGGCCTTGCTGACCCCCTTGAACTCGATGACTTCATTGCCCAGGCGCTCGGCGACCGGGATGAAGATCTCCTGGGTCTCGTTGCGCGACTGGTATTCATACGAGGAGAGTTCCTCGAAGCGCTGCAGTCGGGCCTTGCTCTTTGCCTGGCGCCCCTTGGCATTCTGGCGGACCCAATCGAGCTCTTTTTTGAGCGCTTTCTGGCGCGCCGACTCCGACGACTCTTCCTGCTTCAGTCGGTTTTGCTTCTGATCGAGCCACGAGCTGTAGTTGCCCTTCCAGGGAATGCCATGGCCGCGGTCGAGCTCCAGGATCCATTCGGCCGCGTTGTCGAGAAAGTAGCGGTCGTGGGTGACACCGACCACCGTGCCCGAAAAGCGATGGAGGAACTGCTCAAGCCAGTCGACGCTTTCGGCATCGAGGTGGTTGGTCGGCTCGTCGAGCAGCAGCATGTCGGGCTTTGACAACAACAGCTTGCACAGCGCCACGCGGCGCTTTTCGCCACCCGACAGCGGGCCGATCTTCGCATCCCAGGGCGGCAGGCGCAGCGCGTCGGCCGCCACTTCGAGCTGCTGATCGAGATTGTTGCCCCCGGCAGTGGCAATCACCGCCTCGAGCTCGGCCTGTTCGGCGGCAAGCTTGTCGAAATCGGCATCGGGCTCGGCATAGGCGGCATAGACCTCGTCAAGCCGCTGCTTGGCCGAAACGATGTCGCCCAGTGCGCTTTCGACCTCCTCTCTGACGGTCTTGTCGGCATCAAGCTGAGGCTCCTGCGGGAGATAGCCGATCTTGATGCCCGGCATCGGAACCGCCTCGCCTTCGATGTCACGATCGACACCGGCCATGATCTTCAGGAGGGTCGATTTGCCCGAGCCGTTGAGACCCAGCACGCCGATTTTGGCGCCAGGGAAAAAGGACAGCGAGATGTCCTTGAGGATGTTGCGCTTGGGCGGGACGGTCTTGCTGACCCGATTCATTGTGTAGACGTACTGGGCCATGGGGCGCTCGCTGCGTAAGGCAAAGGGTGGAAAACCCCATTATCGCTCGCCGAGCGAAATCTGATTGCTCAGGGTCCGAAGTGGCGCCCTCCTTTGTCACGATGCCGACATCGTCACGGAAGCTCGTTTTATGAAACGATCGTTTCATATTAAAAATTTATTTTTTATATCATTAAGAAAAATTTAATTTTTTTCTGTAATTGTCCTCGTTCCGGTTCCCTCGTTCGTCTGTTCTTCATTTGTTTTTCTGGAGTAATCACTATGAAACTTGCCGCCTCGGCTGCGATCGTTGCCTCGCTCGCCTTGCCTGTTCTCGCACTGGCCCAGACCTCGACGATGTCGTCGATGACGTCTGATGTCATGTCAGGCTTCTATCCCTCTAACGTCGCACGCAACGCGGCCAATTGGTATGACGACCGCTGGTATGTCACGCCCTTCGGTTCCTATATCTCGCCCGACAGTGGCCGTCATGCCTCAGCCGGCTTTCGCGGTTTCGGCCTGGCGCTGGGCAAGCCGATCAACCCGTGGGTGAACATCGAGCTGCGGGCAAGCGGCGAGACCATGAACGCCAAGTCATGGAACTACAACAACAACGGCAACTTCCCGGGCTACAAGTTCGACAACTGGAGTGTCGAGCTCGACGCGCAATGGTTCTTCCTGGGTCGCGCCGGCTTCAACAACGCCAGCGCCATCCAGCCCTATCTGGTCGCAGGCATCGGCGCGATCAACGACAAGGCCAGCAACTCGGCCACCAGCATCGGTACCGGAAGCAGCACCAACTTCATGGGCAGCGCCGGTGTCGGCATGGTGTGGCCGGTGACCAACTGGGCCCGCGTGGTCATCGATGCCCGTTATCGCATCGATACCAACCAGAGCGACCTCGCCCAGAACAGAGGCAATTTCGGCGACTGGCTGATCACGGCCGGTGTGCAGATCCCGCTGGGCGCAGTCCCTGAGGTTGCTGCACCCGCCCGGGCGGTCATGCCTGCGCCGGCACCGATGCCCGCGCCGATCGTCGTGCCCCCCCCGGTGGTGCCTGCTCCGAGGCCGGTGGCCCCGGCACCGGCACCAGCCCCTGCACCTGCCCCGGTCACCCGCAATTTCGACATCTCGGCTGACGGCATGTTTGCTTTCGATCGCGCCGAGCTGTCGGATATCGGGCGCAACCGAATCAACAACGCACTGGCTGAACTGAAGCAGGCTGGCATCACCGACATCCGTAACGTTCGCATCGTCGGTCACACCGACCCGCTCGGCAGCGACGCCTATAACCAGACCCTGTCGGAAGCGCGTGCCAACTCGGTGAAGAACTATCTGGCCTCGCAAGGCATTGCCGCGAGTTCGATCACTGCATCGGGCGCCGGCGAGTCGCAACTCAAAGTGACCGAAGCCGATTGCAAGGCCAAGGGCAAGGCACGCACCCGCGCTGACCTGATCGCTTGCCTTGCACTTAATCGCCGCGTCGAGGCGTCGTTTACCGGCACCTCGATGAACCGCTGATCGTTCGTCAAGACGATGCTCAGGTAGAGCACCGTCGTCGCGAAACGGGGTCGACGAGCGTCGGCCCCGTTTTTTTCGCGTCGTTCGCGCGGTACACGCTACTCACATCCTTCACAATTGGCGCACACCAACCAGTACCAACCGGGAGACCCCATGAACACCGAATCCGCCAACGCCGAAATCGTCAGTATCGAACGACGCGGCCGCATCGCCATCGTGAGACTCGACCGTCGCGACGGCCGCAATGCCCTGTCGCTGGAGGCTTGCCGCCAACTGACCCGCGCCGCGCGCAGCTTTGACGACGACGCCGACATCTCGGCGGTGATTCTCACCGGTACCACCGAGGTCTTCAGCGTGGGCGCCGACCTGCGCGACACCGAGCTGCAGCGGGCGCGCGAAGCTCGGCTGGCCGAGCGGCGCATCTCGATGCAGACCGGCGGACGGATGTGCCGTGCCTGGGAAGAGCTGGAGCCACTCACCATTGCCGCGATCGAGGGCTGGTGCGTGGGGGGCGGTGCCGCGATCGTTGCAGCCTGCGACCTGCGGGTGGCCTCGCAGGCCGCCACACTCTATGTGCCGGAGATTGAGCGAGGCATGAATCTGTCGTGGGGCGCAGTGCCGCGCATCACGCGGCTGGTGGGCCCTGCGAAAGCCAAACGCCTCATCATCCTGGCCGAGAAAATCAAAGCCGAACAGGCGCTCGACTGGGGACTGATCGACGAGGTCGCTGCCCCCGGCACCGCGCTCGATGCCGCACTGGCACTGGCCGAGCGGGCGGCGAGCATGCCGCCGGTACAGTTGCGGATGATCAAGGAGTCGATCAATGCCACCAGCGCGGCACTCGATCGGGCCACCAGCTATGCCGATTTCGATCAGTTCGCGCTGGCAGCCGCCTCAGGCGACTATGCCGAGGGCGTGAAGTCCTTCCTGGAGAAGCGCCCGCCGCAATACACCGGCGCCTGAGCCGATCAGGCGCTCGGATCAGAGCTTGGTCGAATCAGATGTCGGTCGAATCGAGTCGATAGCCGAAGCCGTAAACCGGCAGGAGTTTCCAGCCGGCGGCCGAATCGAGTTTGAGCTTGCGGCGCACTCGGCTGACATGGGTGTCGACCGTGCGGGTATCGACTTCGGACGAAATGCCCCAGACCTGCTCGAGCAGCTTGACGCGCGACAGCAGCTTGCCCGAGTTCTGAAACAGATAAACCGCCAGATCGAATTCTTTTTGCGTGAGATCGATCGGCGTACCTTGATAGGCGACGGTGCGCCGGTCGCGGTCGATTTCGTAGGGGCCGGCTCGCAGGACGCCCACACGCGCATTTCGGGCGCGACGCGTGAGCGCCTCCATGCGGGCCAGCAACTCGAGCGACTTGGGGGGTTTGACGATGTAGTCGTCAGCACCCTGGCGCAGCGCGGTGACCACGTCGGTTTCGCTGTCACGCGCAGTCACCACGATCACCGGCAACTCGAGGCCATTGCGCTGCCTCAGCGCAGCGAGAATCTGATCGCCCGACATTTCGGGAAGCATCCAGTCAAGCAGCAGGAGATCGAAGGTCTCGGTGTCGAGCGCCTCGATGAAAGCCTTCCCGCGCTCGAAGGCCGCAGCCCGGTGCCCGCCGGATTCGACGAGCATCGTGAGGAACTGGCGTTGAAACGGGTCGTCTTCGACGATGGCGATATGCATGGGGTAAGCGGAGGATTTGCAACGAAATTGTGACTGTAACAGAGGCCACCACAGCCGCCATGCCAATTCCTCCCGGATCAGCGCATCCTGGCAGGCAGCCTCAGACTCAACGCAACACCAGATTGTCGCGATGAACCAACTCCGGCTCTTCGACGAATCCGAGCAGGGATTCGATCTCGCTCGAGGGCCGACCGGCGATGAGACGGGCATCGGCCCCACCGTAGTTGGTCAGCCCGCGGGCAATCTCGCGGCCTTCCTGATCGAGGATGGCGACAATGTCGCCGCGCTCGAACTCACCGCTCACCTCGAGGACACCGATCGGCAGCAGGCTCTTGCCGCCATCGCACAAGGCCGATACCGCGCCGTGATCGAGACGCAGCGTACCTCGCAACTGCAGATGATCGGCCAGCCACTGCTTGCGGGCAGCCAGCCGCGGCGTCTGCGCGATAAAAGCGGTGCCGACCGCCTCGCCCCGCGCCAGCCGCAGCAGGACATCGGGCTCGCGTCCGGAGCAGACCACGCTTGAGGCCCCGCCGTGGGCCGCCCGCTTGGCCGCCAGTACCTTGGTGATCATGCCGCCGCGGCCGATCGACGAACCGGCGCCGCCGGCCATGGCCTCCAGCGCCGGATCGCCTGCCACCACGCGGCTCATGAGTGTGGCAGCCGGATCGTGGCGCGGATCGGCGGTGTAGAGCCCCTGCTGATCGGTGAGGATGATCAGCACGTCGGCATCGATCAGATTGACCACCAACGCACCCAGCGTGTCGTTGTCGCCGACCTTGATCTCGTCGGTGACCACGGTGTCGTTTTCGTTGATGATTGGTACGACACCCAGACCGAGCAGCGTCAGAAGGGTCGAGCGCGCATTGAGATAACGGGTGCGGTCGGCAAGATCTTCATTGGTCAGCAGGATTTGAGCGGTCTGCAGCCCATGGGTGCGAAAACACGATTCATAGACCTGCGCCAGCCCCATCTGCCCGACCGCCGCCGCCGCCTGCAGTTCGTGAATCTCACTGGGCCGCTGCTGCCACCCCAGGCGCTTGATGCCCTCGGCGATCGCACCCGACGAGACCATCACGACTTCCTTGCCGAGCGTGCGCAGCTGAGCGATCTGCTCGCCCCAGATCGAAATCGCCTGCGGGTCCAGGCCCCGGCCTTCGTTGGTGACCAGGGCCGAGCCGACTTTGACGACGAGGCGACGGGCATCTCGAACGATGGACCCATCGCCGAGGGACACATCGCTCATTGAATGATCGGCTTGAGGCGAATTCATCATCGAAAATCGGGCGCGACATCAAAGCGGGGATCGCGCTCGGCGGGCTCGGGCGGGCGTTCGCGATACAGCTCGAGGTGGGCGTAAATGGCCTGGCACAGCTCGGCGCAGCCCTCGCCGGTGAGCGCCGAAATCTCGAAGACCGGCCCGGCAAAGCGCAGGCGCTTCTTGAAGGCTGATATGACCGCGGCGCGCTGCGTACCGCGCTCGCCCGGCTGGCCATCGAGTGCATCGAGCTTGTTGAGCACGACCCAGCGCGGTTTTTCGTAGAGCGCCTGATCGTATTTGCGCAGCTCCTTGACCAGTGCCCTGACCTCGGCCACCGGATCGCGGTCGGTATCGAAGACCGACAGATCGACCATATGCAACAGCAGTCGGGTGCGCTGCAGGTGGCGCAGAAACTGGTGTCCGAGTCCCGCGCCTTCAGCGGCCCCTTCGATCAGCCCCGGCACATCGGCGATGACGAAACTTTTTTCATCGGCCACCCGCACCACGCCGAGATTGGGATGCAGGGTGGTGAAGGGATAGTCGGCAATCTTGGGTCGGGCATTGGAGACCTTGGCGATAAAGGTCGACTTGCCGGCATTGGGCATCCCGAGCAGACCGACATCGGCCAGCACCTTGAGCTCCAGGCGCAGCGTGCGCTCCTGGCCCTCGGTGCCGGGCGTTGACTGACGCGGCGCGCGATTGGTGCTCGACTTGAAATGAAGATTGCCCAGGCCACCATTGCCGCCCTGTGCAATCAGGGCGCGCTGGCCGTGCGCCGTCAGGTCGGTGACAAGTTCACCGGTCAGTTCGTCGAGTATCTGAGTGCCGACCGGCATGCGCAGCACGATATCGTCTGCGCCCTTGCCGTACTGATCGGAGCCGCGACCTGCCTCGCCATTGCGAGCCCGATGCATGCGGGCATAGCGATAGTCGATCAGGGTATTGATGTTGATGTCGGCAATCGCCCAGATCGAGCCACCCCGCCCGCCATCGCCGCCGCTGGGCCCGCCTTTGGGGATGAACTTCTCGCGGCGAAATGCCACCGCGCCTTTGCCGCCGTTGCCGGCAAAGACTTCGATTCGTGCTTCATCGATGAATTTCATCTCATCCCCTTCGGATCGGTGCGCTCAAACGACGCTGCCGACATTGAGCAGCACCAGCACACCCAGCACCGCAAAGATTCCGGCGGCCACGCGATGAACCAGCGTAATCGGAATCTTGCGGGTGATTTTGTCGCCCAGCAGTACGACCGGCGCGTTGGCCAACATCATGCCGAGCGTGGTGCCAGCCACAACCGCCACCAGTGCATCGTATCGCGCAGCCAGCGCGACCGTGGCGATCTGGGTCTTGTCGCCCATCTCGGCGAGAAAGAATACGATCACGGTCGTGCCAAACACGCCGAAGCGCCCGTGATTCGTGGTGCTGCCATCGTCGTCAAGCTTGTCGGGCACGAGCATCCAGGCTGCCATCGCCAGAAAGGACAGGCCCAGCACCCAGCGCAGCACATCGGCCCCAAGCTGTTGCTGAACCCAGGCGCCGACCGCACCGGCCACCGCGTGGTTAAGAATGGTTGCGAAGAAAATGCCGGCAATGATCAGCCAGGGTCGCTGAAACCTCGCCGCCAGCAGCAGCGCCAGCAATTGCGTCTTGTCGCCCATTTCGGCGAGGGCGACGATGCCGGTTGAGATCAGAAAGGCTTCCATGCGACCTGCAAAATGCAAAGGCCCCGCGGTTGCGGGGCCTCAAACGAACCGTGCTCTGCCAACGATCAGTTGTTGCGTGCTTGATCGCACCATCGCCGAAAACCGCAGAATCGCCGCACCAGCCATCAGAGCGGCAGCTTCAAGGAGCGGGACAGGCGTCTGATCGAGGTCTTTCAGACTGCGGGGTCGACGTTGACCGTCTGGCGGCGCAGCGGGCCCTTGATTGCGAAGCGGACATGACCGTCGATGAGCGCAAACAGCGTGTGATCCTTGCCGATGCCGACGTTCAGGCCGGGATGGAAGGTCGTGCCACGCTGGCGAACGATGATCGAACCGGCATTAATGGCTTCGCTGCCATAGATTTTCACGCCGAGTCGCTTCGATTCGGAGTCGCGGCCGTTGCGGGTTGAGCCGCCGCCTTTTTTCTGTGCCATGGTGAATTACTCGTTTCGGTGAATCGGGTCGGGCGAATCGGCCCGACTGACATGATCAGACGGTGATATCAGGCAGCCGCTTGCGGCAGCTCGGCACTGGCCGAACCCAGCTCGGAGGCAATCTTGCCGATGAACAGCTCGGTGTAGTTCTGACGATGGCCCTGACGCTTCTGGTAGTGCTTGCGACGGCGCATCTTGAAGATGCGGACCTTGTCGCCACGGCCATGCGACAGCACGGTCACCGACACCGATGCACCGGAGACAAGCGGCGAGCCGATGGCGAACTGATCACCACTGCCCACCGCCAGCACCTGATCGATGACGAGTTCGGAGCCGACATCGGCAGCCAACTGCTCGACCTTGAGTTTTTCACCAGCCGACACTTTGTACTGCTTGCCGCCGGTTTTGATGACCGCGTACATGTTGGAACCTCTGAAGTTGGGCACTGCCTGCTTGACCCGGGTCAACGCACATGACCAGAGGGTCAACGACATCTTGTCGGGCAGGGAACCCGAAATAATACGAAATCTGGCCTTATGGGTCAAGTAGCCGACCGTCAGTCGCACGAATCGCTATACTCGACTCGACGCTATCCGACGCTCCCATCGTGCCAGCCTTCTCCCTGCCAGAAGATATTGCCGCCGACATGCTCGAGGTCGATCGAACCATCGGCCAGCGGCTGAGGTCCGAGGTTGAACTGGTCAACACCATCGGCAGCTACATCATCGGTTCGGGCGGCAAACGCCTGCGGCCGATCCTGGTGCTGCTCTTTGCGCGCGGGCTGGGCTATGGCGAATCGCGGCGCGGCGAATCCCACCATGTGCTGCTGGCCGCGGTGATCGAATTCATCCACACCGCGACGCTGCTGCATGATGACGTGGTCGACGAATCAGCGCTGCGGCGCGGTCGCCAGACCGCCAACGCCAGCTTCGGCAACGCTGCCTCGGTACTGGTGGGCGATTTCCTCTACTCGCGTGCCTTCCAGATGATGGTCG
>CANKWX010000080.1 GCA_947487165.1 Burkholderiales bacterium | reverse complement strand
GATCTGACGCAGCGGGCGCGCCGGGCCCTGCACCACGGTCTGCTTCGACTCGGGCAGATGCAACCACTGTGCCGCGATCAGCGACAGCACCGCAAAGACGGTCAGGGCCAGGTAGGAGCCGGAATACAGCGTCGGCAACCATTCCCGTGTCACCTTCGAGAGTTCGGGCCCGACCACCCCGCCCACGATGCCGGCAGCCAGCACCAGCGAAATTGCACGGGCCTTGAAAGACGGTTGCCAGGCATCGGCGGCATCGGCTGCCGCAAAGCGGTAGCTGACACCGAAGGCGTTGTAGAGGCCGGTCACGAAGGTGGCGACCACCAGCATCGGCAGACTGCCGATCGAGACCGCCCACCAGGCCAGCAGCGAGCCGACAATGGCCGCCAGCGCGCCGAGGGTGTAGCCATAACGGCGCCCGCGCAGGCGCATCACCCGCGCTGCGAGCATGCTGGTGGCGGCTGCACCGGTGACATAGCCGGTGACCGGCAGGGTGGCATAGACCGGATCGACCGCGAGCGTCGCGCCGGCCAGGCCGTTGACCGCGATCAGCGTGACGTTATTGGTGAGCAGGAGGGCTTGCAGCGTTGCCAGCAGACCGACCTGAAAGTTGAGTGATTTTTGCATGGCCCCGTCTCGCGAACCCCGATTCTATCCGGTGGGCGCGCCGGGGCCGAAGTCCACTGACCCGATCCTCAGGGAAGGTTGCGGATAGAATGGTCTGCTGGACTGCTCGAATTCAACGATCGGGCACTTATAGGAGAGATCAAACATGTCGATGGCTGACCGCGACGGGCATATCTGGTTCGATGGCAAACTGGTGGACTGGCGTGACGCCAAGATCCACGTCCTGACCCACTCGCTGCACTACGGCATGGCGGTCTTTGAGGGCGTACGGGCCTACAACACCGTCAATGGCACCGCGATCTTTCGCCTGCATGAACACACCCGCCGGCTGTTCAATTCGGCCAAGATCTTCCAGATGAAGCTGCCTTTCTCGTATGAGGAAGTCATTGAAGCCCAGAAGGCAGTTGTTCGTGCGAATGCGCTCGAGTCCTGCTATCTGCGTCCGCTGGCCTGGATCGGTTCCGAAAAGCTCGGCATCTCGCCACGCGGCAACACCGTCCATATGTCGATTGCGGCCTGGCCGTGGGGCGCCTATTTGGGCGAAGAAGGTCTGACCAAGGGCATTCGCGTCAAGGTCTCGTCCTACACCCGCCATCATGTCAATGCCGCCCTGGTGCGGGCGAAAGCCAGCGGTTATTACATCAACTCGATCCTGGCCAACCAGGAAGTCACTGCCAATGGCTATGACGAAGCCATACTCCTCGATACCGAAGGCTATGTCTCGGAAGGCGCCGGCGAAAATCTCTTCCTGGTCGAGGACGGCGTGATCTACACCCCCGATCTGGCCTCGTGCCTCGACGGCGTGACCCGCGACAGCGTGCTGGTCATGGCCGCTGACCTCGGCTACAAGGTGGTCGAAAAGCGCATCACCCGTGACGAGATGTATTGCGCGGACGAAGCCTTTTTCACCGGGACTGCGGCCGAGATCACCCCGATCCGCGAAATCGACGACCGTGTGATCGGCTCAGGCTCGCGCGGGCCGATCACCGAAAAGCTGCAGTCGCTGTTTTTTGAGGTGGTGGCCGGCAAGTCCGAGAAATATCAGAAATGGCTCACACCGGTCTGACACCGATGGCGCGAGCGCAGGCCTTTCACCGGTATCCGATATGAGCACTCAAACTGGCGATACCGGCGATCTGCCGGCAGCCCCCTGCGATGATCCGGTGATCGAACTCGATTCGACCGATCTGCCGGCCCACTGCCCCAACCCGAGGATGACCGCCTGGAGCGGTCATCCCCGGGTCTTCCTCGACCTGTCCCATACCGGCACCGCCCGCTGCCCCTATTGCAGCACTGTTTACCGCCTCAAGCCCGGCACGGTCGTCAAAGGGCACTGACCCAAGCGCACCGACCGGCCACGCCGGTCAACAAGACATCAACCGCCTGGACCGACGTCAGAAAAATTTTTTTTTTGATCTGTCTGCGCGCAATGCCCCGACAGCGGCATTGCGTCACGCTCGATCTGTCACCCGCCAGCGATACTGCCCGGCGATTCTGCTTTTGGCCGCGCGCCTTCCCATCCGCCTCGATGCGAACCCTGATTATTGCCCCCGACACCGCGAGCGACGCGGTGATGACGCAACCGTTGACCGTGATGCTGCGTCGCGTCGTCGCAGGCGCGCAGATCACGGTGCTCGCCTTCTCGGACCATGCACCGATTTTCCGGGCGATGAACGATGTCGACCAGGTCATCGCACTACCGCGCCAAACCGGCCGACTGCCACTCCTGGAGATGACCCGAATCGTGCGTGTCCTGCGCAGGCATCGCTTCGAACAGGCACTGGTCCTGCACGATTCGCTGCAGGCAGCGATCCTGGCCTGGAGCGCCCGCATTCCGATTCGCCGCGGATTAGGGTCTCGAAGCCGGCTCGGGCTGATCAACCGGCCGCACGACAAAGGCCAGTTGCTCAAAGTCGGCCCGAGGCGCCCGGTCGCAGAACGCTTTGCGCATCTGGCTTTCGATCCCTCGAAACCGCTGCCGATACGCCTGCCCAACCCCTCGCTGGCACGCCGTAATGACCTCGATCGAAGCGTGATGGCTCGACTCGGCCTGGCTGATGCAAAGCCGATTCTGGCGTTGTGTGTCGGCATCGAAGGCAAGCCGAGCCGGCGCTGGCCGGCCAGACGCTGGGCGGCACTGGTCACCCTGGTCACCAATGCCTGGCCGGACCTCGAGCCGATCCTTTTGGGAAACGCAGCGGACCGACCGTTCGCCACCGAGGTTGCCGCCTTGAGCGGCCGACGCTGCCTCAATGTGTGCGGGCGCCATTCACTGACCGAATTGATGGCGGTGCTTGCACAGGCCGAAGCGATTGTCACTCACGATGGCGAACCGATGCACCTGGCGGCAGCCTATGGCCGGCCGATGGTGGCGATCTTCGGACCGACCGATCCGCGCTTGAACCCGCCGCGCTCGCCGCTGGCCAAAGTCGAGTGGCTTCACCATGCCTGCAGCCCCTGTGATCAGGCGCAGTGCCGCTTCGGCCATGGCGATTGCATGAGCGAACTCAGTTCGGAACGTGTGTTCGACTCACTGCGCCGGCAATTGCAATCGATCTCTCGCGACATCAGATAAACTGGCGGGCTGATGCAAAGAGCCCCCTCCTCTGCCGAAGCGGTCGAGACTGCCTTCTACGCGGCCATGTCCGACGGCGACCTCGACCGGATGATGTCCCTATGGGCCGACGACGACGGCGCGGTCTGCAATCACCCGGGCGGCCCGCGACTGCTCGGCTTGCAGGCCATCCGCGAATCCTTCAGCTCGATCTTCTCCGGCGGCGGCGTTCGAGTCGCTACCGCCCAGCGTCAGGCCTGGTCGACGCCTGATATCGCGGTGCACAGCCTGATCGAGCATATTGCGGTCGAAGGACGCGCCGGCACCGAAGTCATCGAAGTGGTGGCCACCAATATCTTCGTGCGCTCGCCCAAAGGCTGGCGGATCCTGGTGCATCACGCCGGCGTTTGCGAAAGCGCCGACGATGGCGATGCCGATTTCGACGATGACGACGATGAGGATGACGAGGAGATTCATCCGCTGCTGCGCAGGGGCTGGACGCCGGGATTGCCGGGCAGCCCCCGACACGCCGACGAGGCCGAAGGCGGCGATGAGGCGAGCGAGAGCGACGACAGTGCAAGCCCGGCAAACGATCCGATGCGCCCGCCCCCGGGTCGGCTGCACTGAGCGCAAAACCCGTGTCCGGCGCGAGCCTGGTCGATTCCGGCGATCGATCAACGATTGAGTATCACGCGCCGGCCTGGCTGCGCGGCCGCCACCTTCAAACCATCTGGCCGTCAGTGCTGGCCCCCCGGCCTTCGCTTCTCTATCGCCGCGAACGCTGGGATACGCCCGATGGCGACTTCATCGACCTCGACTGGGCGCTCGGTGCTCATGTCGACACAGGACACGACGCGGCGCGGTCAGCGCCACGCCCCCTGCTCGCCCTCTTTCATGGCCTCGAAGGCAATTCGGGCAGCCACTATTCACGCACCCTGATGGCCGCCGCCAATGCACGCGGCTGCGATGGTGTGGTGATTCACTTCAGGGGCTGCAGCGGTGAACTCAACCGGATGCCGCGGGCCTATCACTCGGGCGATTCGGAGGAAGCCGACTGGGTGCTTCGACGCATTTCGGCGCGCCGCTGCCAGGATGGTTCACCCGGCCTGCTTGTGGCTGCCGGCATTTCGCTGGGTGGCAACGTCCTGCTGAAATGGCTGGGCGAACGGGGCAATGCCGCAGGCTTCGTTGCCGCGGCGGCAGCGGTCTCGCCGCCCCAGGATCTGCACGCCGGCGCGATCCGCCTGTCACGAGGCTTCAACCGCCTTTATGCACTGAACTTTCTGGTCACGCTGCGCCGCAAGAGCGTGGCCATGCTCGAGCGCCATCCCGGTCTGTTTGATGCGAAGCTCGTCGCTTCGAGTCGCGATTTCTTCGAATTCGACGAACTGGTCACCGCACCACTGCATGGCTTCAAAAGCGCCAGGGACTACTGGCAGCGATCGTCGTGCCGCCAGTTCCTGGGCGGCATCGCCGTGCCAACCCTGATCATCAACGCCCTGAACGATCCCTTCCTGCCGGCAGAAGCGCTCGCACGGCCAGCCGAAGTCTCGGGGGCGGTGGATCTGTACTATCCGAGCGAAGGTGGCCATGTCGGGTTTTTGAATGGTGCACCGCCTGGAAGGCTCGACTGGCTCGCCAATCGACTGTTCGCTCACTTCAGTGCCGCCACAGGAGGCGCCATTGCCGCTTGATGATCTGGTGCAACAGGCAATGACCCGTTGGCCCAACGTGCCGGCGATGTTCGGCTGGCTGCGGTTGGACCGCCGCGGACGCTGGATGCTGATTGACCGCGGCGCACCGGGTTTCGACGAGGCTTTGCACGGGGCGGGCAGCGAAATCACCAGCCCGCCGATCATCGACTTCATCGGCCGCAATTACCGCCCCGATGAGCAGGGGCGCTGGAGCTGGCAGAACGGCCCGCAACGGGTCTATGTCGATCTCGACCTTGCGCCGCTCTACTTCCGGGTGATGGGCGAGGCGCCGCTTCAGTCCCTGATCACGCATACCGGCTACCCGGTTGCGGTCATCACGCAGGCCGCGACCGACGCAGCCGGCAACCTCTGGCTAATGTCCGATCTGGGCGCAGGATGCATCGACGACCGCGATCTGGGTGCGCTCGCGTTGAGCCTGAGCGACTCGGAGCAGCCGAGCGCGCCGACGGCTGTGCTGCGCCTGCTCGGCGAGCACCGGGTGCAGGCGCTGGACGCGGCGCCACCGACAGCATTCGGATTTGATCCGCGACCGCGCTGAGCTGCGCTCAGTCAGAACCCTCAGCGCATTCCCTGGCGGGAGTCCTCGATTTCACGGCGCGCTTCGGGCTCGAGTTCGCGCAGCCGAGCGTCAATGACCGAGGCGGTGTAGAAGTCGGTATCGCCCGCACGCTGCGCCAGCCTGAGCTGCTCGACCGCCATCAGGGGCGAGCCCAGCAGCACATAGCGCTCAGCCGCCGTTTGATGGGCCTCGGCACGATGGCCGAGCTTGGCTTGCGCCTGCGACAGCAGGTCCCACAATCGCGCATCCGAGCGCCAGATGGTGATCTCGTCGCGCAGCACGCGCACCGCCTCGGCCGATTTGCCGGCTGCGATCAGCGACTCGCCGTAGATTCGCCAGAGCCCTCGCGCATCCGGGAATCGATCGAGACCCTTTCGGGCCAGGTCAGCTGCGCCGGCGGCATCGCCCTGAGCCAGTTTCGCACTGGCGGCAAGCCGGTCGAAGTAGGGATGCTCGGCGCCGTTCTGGGCTCTGGCGTTTGCAATCCCGGTATCAAAACGCGCCCAGTCGCGCTGCGCCGCTGCGATGCTGGCCAGCGCAAACCAGGGGGCAGGACCAGCCTTGGCACTGGCACTCACCATCTGTTCGGCCATGCCTCGCCCCACCCTTTGCCCATCGGTGCTTTCATCGGCGGTGACCCGGAATCGTGCCCGCAGCAACTGGAAGTCGAGGGAATCGGTGCGCTGCCGGTAGCGGGCAGTCTGAAGGCGCCCCTGCAGATCGGCGATCCGCTCGCCGGTGACCGGGTGTGTGCGCAGATAGGCCGGCGCATTCGACTCGTAAAAGCGCGAAGATTGCTGCAGTCGATTGAAGAAGGACACCATTCCCTGCAGATCGAAATCGCTCTGACGCAGGATCTCGAATCCCACACGATCGGCCTCGCGCTCGGCATCACGCGAAAAAGAGAGCATGTTCTGGCGGGCGACCTGATCGCCGAGCATCATGCCGCCGATTGCCGCCTGCGGACTGGAACGGGCCGCGAGCAAGGCCAGCGCCATGGCTGCCACCGATACCACCGACGCCTGCTTTTGCTGCGCGAGCATCCGGGCGATATGACGCTGGGTCACATGGCCGATTTCGTGCGCCAGCACCGAGGCCACTTCGGACTCGGTCTCGGCGGCAATCAGCAATCCGACATGAACCCCGATAAACCCGCCCGGCAAGGCGAAGGCATTGATTGCCGGGTCATCGATCGCGAAGAGCTCGAACGACAGACCGCCGGCGGCCGGCGCAGCAAGCAGCGGCAGTGCGAGCTGGTTAAGGTAGTCGACCAGTTCGGCATCGTCGAGATAGGCCGGATCGCGGCGGATCTGCCGCATGATGGTCTCACCGAGCCGGCGTTCGGCCCCAGCCGAGAGTTCGTCCCCGGATGCCGCGCCCAGCTTGGGCAGATTGTCGAACTGGGCGGTGGAGGACACCGGCGCGACAGCGAGCGCTGCAGCCAGGATCAGGCTGAGCGCGGCCGCAGGCCATCGACGGGGCTTGGAACGGATCGGTTCGACCATGTTGCTATGATAGGCCCGCCATGCCGAAGCCCCCCGCGCCGCCCCTGCCATCGATCTCCCCATTGACGCATTTCGACGCCGCAGGGCAGGCGCATATGGTCGACATCGGCAGCAAGGCCGTCACCCCGCGACGCGCCATCGCGCACGGACGCATCGTCATGCAGCCTGCCACGCTTGAGCTGGTGCGCGCCGGCAATTCCAAGAAGGGCGATGTCCTGGGCATTGCCCGAATCGCCGCGATTCAGGGCGCCAAGCGTACCGCCGACCTGATCCCACTGTGCCACCCGATTGCGCTGACGCGCGTGGCGGTCGAGCTGTCGATCGATGAGGCCGGCTGCGCGGTGTGTTGCTCGGCGACCGTCGAATGCGAAGGCCGCACGGGCGTGGAGATGGAGGCGCTCACCGCGGTTCAGGTGGGCCTGCTCACGGTCTACGACATGCTCAAAGCGACCGATCGGGGCATGACCATCACCGACGTGAAGCTGCTGGAAAAGCACGGCGGCAAGAGCGGCAGCTGGCTGGCGCCATAACGGTTGCAGCTCGCAGCGACCATGGGGTCAAGGTTTCATGGATGCGCTGCGACTGGCAGAGACCGGCAACAGCAATCCCTCATGCAGCGCCACATGTTCGAGCGCAGCCTCGAAGCGGACACGCGAGTCTGCGGCGATGGTTTTCAGGTAAGCATGCAATTCGGTATCGGCCGCACTGAGCAGTCCGCACTCGGCGCTGTAGGCCTCGAACTGCGACAGTTGAATCAGCAGTTCGGCGATGTGACGCGGGCATTCGCAGGCGACTTTCGATGGCAGGGCCGCAAAGCCGGCGAGCGCCGCGTCATCCCAGCGTCGCGGCGCAGCAGCTTCGCTTGGCTGCTGCAGACCAGGCAGACCCGGCAGACCCGGTTGTTCCGGTTGTCCCGATCGGGTGGCTGACTCGGACAGGTGGTTCAACCACTGCGCCAGGACCGCATCCGGCTGCGGATCACGCAGCAGCGCAACGCCGGCGTTGGCCACGCCCTCGCAAACCGCATCCGAAGCAAAACCGTAAAGCACCGCCTTCGGCAGATCGGCAAAAGCCGGTGCTGCCGCATCGAGCGCGGCCAACCAGTTTGGATGCAGCTGCGGTTCATGAATCAGCAAGGCGTCGAGATCGCTGGCGCGCAAGCACTCGGCCGCCTGCCTGACGTCATCAAAAAGGCCAATCAGCTCGAACGCCCGGTGGAGGCGATCCGACAGCGCAGGACGCTGAAAGCGTATCGCGAGCGACCTGCCGATCACGGCGAGTCGCCAGGGTCGAAGCGGCGCCTGCTGCCGGGCTTGCGTCATCCCCACTGTCTGTGCAGCCGCCAACAGGTCGGTATGGGTTGCAGCGACCCGCTGGAGCTGTTCCAGGTCGAGGCCGGCCAAGCCCGAAATGGCATGCCCGAGTTCGTTCAGCCGTCGGACGACCGCCAGGCGACGCACATCGGCATCGCTGTACAGACGCTGACCACCCGGCGAACGCGCGGCCCCTGACAAGCCGTAGCGGCGCTCCCAGACGCGCAGCGTCGCCACCGGCATTCGAAGCATGCGCGCGACTGCCGCGCTTCGATGAAAGACCGGCTCGGCTGCACGCGGCTCAGCCTGATTCGACGGCCCATCGGATGCGTTTTCGTTCATGAATCAACCTAATGAATCTAGTTTGACTCGAATTATCTCATGGTTTCGCTTGAAAATGGCGTATTTGACTCGTTTATTACTCTGAATCTCAGTAAACTCTGTAGACGAAATGCGTTGACGCTCAGGCCGTGACGGTCTCCAAGACCAGCATCGCGAACGCCAGTCTTGTCAACGCTCTGCCACTCACCTTTTCATGCACCCTTCCAACAGGAGCTTCAAATGTCTCTGACTTCCTCCCGCCGCGTGTTCATGATTTCGCTGGCAGCCTCCGGCGCAGCCCTTGCCACCGGTGCCCGCGCCCAGGCCATGGTTGACGAAAAAGACGCCCAAGCCGCCGCGCTCGGCTATGTCGCCAATGCCACCAAGGTGGACGCCAAGAAATACCCGAAATACGCTGCCGGCCAGAACTGCACCAACTGCGCGCTCTACCAGGGCAAGAGCGCCGATAAAGCTGGCGGCTGCCCGCTGTTCGCCGGCAAGCAGGTCCTGGGCGCGGGTTGGTGCAGCGCCTGGGCGAAGAAGGGCTGATCGCTTGCGGCGGTCGGGCTGCACCCTCTCTCCCGACCGCCTGCACGCGCCGCAATGACGACCGAGGCCTGCCGCGACACGCCCACGCCAGGCGCTTTGATCATCGTGCTCGGCGATCAACTTGACCTGAACGCCGCGGCATTCGACGACTTCGATTGCTCGACCGACGCGGTCTGGATGGCCGAGGCGGCCGAAGAATCAACCCATGTCTGGTCCGGCAAGGCCCGTACCGCGTTGTTTCTCGCGGCGATGCGCCACTTTGCCTGCGAGCTTCAGACTGCGGGACGTACGCTTCACTACACGCGTCTGGATGACCCGAACAACGCGGGCAGCCTGGGCGCGCAACTGCACGCCGATCTGAAACGCCTGAAGCCACAGCGGGTCGTCATGACGCTGCCGGGCGACTGGCGCGTTATGCAGGCGATCCGGCAGGCGATCGAGGGCTGCGACCTGCCACTTGATCTGCGCGACGACCGGCACTTTTTTACGACGCCGGCCGAGTTCGCATTGCATGCGAAGGGTCGCAAATCGCTGCGCATGGAGTACTTCTATCGCGAACAGCGCAAGCGTCACCGGGTACTGATGCAGGATGACGAACCTGCCGGCGGTCAATGGAACTACGATGCCGATAACCGGGCGTCATTCGGCAAGGAGGGTCCGGGTGCGGTGCCCGCACGGTTGTGCTTTGAGCCCGATGCCATCACCCGCGAGGTGATTGCGCTGGTGAACACACGGTTTGCCGATCATCCCGGCCGCCTTGACAACTTCGCGTGGCCGGTGACCCGCACCGAAGCGCTGCAGACGCTTGACCGCTTCATTCGAGAGCGCTTGCCACTGTTCGGTCGTTACCAGGATGCGATGTGGCCGGATGATCCCTGGCTGTACCACTCGCATCTGTCGGCGGTGCTCAACCTGAAACTGCTTGCGCCCCGCGAGCTCGTCGCGGCTGCACAAAAAGCCTGGCAGGACGGGCATGCGCCCCTGGAAAGCGTCGAGGGCTTCATTCGACAGATCCTGGGATGGCGCGAATATGCACGCGGCATCTACTGGACACAGATGCCGCAGTACCTCGATCGCAATGCGCTCCACGCCGATCAGGATCTGCCCCCCTGGTACTGGAACGGCTCGACCGACATGGCTTGCCTGCGTGACGCACTCGAGCAGACCCTCGCCCACGGTTATGCCAACCATATCCAGCGACTGATGGTGACCGGCCTTTATGCGCTGATGCTCGGTGTCCGACCGCAGCAGGTCCACGCCTGGTATCTGGCGGTCTATGTCGATGCGGTCGAGTGGGTCGAATTGCCAAACACGCTCGGGATGAGTCAGTACGCCGATGGGGGTGTGATGGGCAGCAAGCCTTACATTGCCACCGGCAAATACATCCAGCGGATGAGCCCGCATTGCAAGGGCTGTCGCTACGATCCGGGCCTGGCGAGCGGGACCGACGCCTGCCCCTTCACCACGCTTTACTGGGATTTCCTGATGCGACACGAATCGTCGCTTGCGAAAAATCCCAGGATGTCCTTGCAGGTCAAGAACATGACGCGTCTGGAGCCGGATCAGAAACGCGCGATTGTTGACCGAGCGGCCTCGATTCGTCGCGGTGAGATCGGCGCCACCCATGGATGAGACTTTCGCACCAACGATTGCGGCAGCCCGTGCACGCATCGCTGCCGTGCGACCTGCGGCCTATGCACGCACGCGCAATGCACTCGACGGCGCGGTCAGCGGTTTGTCGCCCTACATCACTCACGGCATCGTCTCGCTCGCCGATGTGCTGGCTGGCGTGAACGCGCGCCATCCTCTCGACATCCAGCACAAATTTGTCTTCGAACTCGGCTGGAGGGCGTATTTCCGGCATGTCTGGCAGCACCGGGGCGAAGCGATTTTCGGCTCACTGCATGACGGGCTGTTGCCGGACGATGCCTACCTGCCAACCCTGCCTGACGATATCCGACAGGCCTGCACCGGGGTAGCGGTGATCGACCAGTCTGTCAGAACGCTCTATGACACCGGGATGCTGCACAACCATGCGCGCATGTGGCTGGCAAGCTATCTCGTCCATGTGCGCAAAGTGCACTGGCGGGCCGGTGCGGACTGGCTTTATGCCCATCTGCTGGACGGCGACCTGGCAAGCAATCACCTGAGCTGGCAGTGGGTCGCTGGCACCGGCAGCAGCAAACCCTATCTTTTCAACGCCGACAACGTGGCTCGTTATGCCCCGCCGTCCTGGCACAGCCCGAACACCGTCATCGACACCTCCTACGAAGCCCTCGATCGATTGGCCCGACAGCGCCCCTCGAGCGACGATCGTCGCCGTCTGCCGTTAGTGCCTGAGGCGACCGGATCGCGCGAGCCGGTCGTCAGCGCCACACCCCGGGGGCCGATCTGTGTGACCGCCCCGGACGATGCAATCGTGCGCGGCAGGGATGTCTGGCTGGTGCATCCCTGGAACCTCGGCGGCTTGCCGCACGAGTTGCCGTCAGACACTGTCGTGATCGGTCTTTTCGTCGCGGACTTTCATCGCACCTGGCCATGGAGCGAGCGTCGCTGGCAGTTCGTCGGTGAACGAATGGCCGAACTCGCGACACATTGCTGGTACGGCGAGGCGAGTGACATCGGTGGTGCGCTGAGTTCAGCCCGCAGCGTGCGCAGCGTCGACGAAGCTCACCTCACTGCATGGCTGGCGCGCTGGGCGGTGTGCAGCAAGCCTGCCGCGCTGTTTCCCGAGGTAGAGCGTCCCTGCAGCTCGTTTTCGCAATGGTGGACCAGGACCTGTCGCGGCCTGAGCTCGGCGACCGACATCCTGAACCTCAACCCGCCAGCACACCCAACCGCCTGAGCGACTCGATCTCTTCGATCGAATAGCCGCAGTCGAGCAGCACTGCCTCGGTGTGCTGGCCGACTCTCGTCGGCGCCGGCACCGGCGCGACTCTGGCGGTGGCACCCAGCCCGATCGGGTTGCTGACCGTCATGCCTGAACCATCGGCAAAAGGCACGAGCACGCCGCTGGCCAGCAGCTGCGCATCATGCGGCAGATCCTGGATCGTGCTGATCGAGGCATGGGTGATGCCGTCGCGCTCAAAAAGCTGACACCACTCGTCGCGATTGCGCATGAGAAAGGCATCATCGAACACCGCAATCAGTGCCGCGTTGTGGGCATGACGCGCAGCCTGAGTGGCAAAGCGCGGATCGTCGATGAGCGCTTCCTGTCCAAACAGTCGGCACAGCGCCGGATACTGCCGCTCGTTGAGCACCGCAAGGTTGAGCCAGCGATCGTCGCGGCAGCGATAGACATTGGAGAGCGGATTGGGGTTGTGCGTACGCGGCTGACGAGCGGGGATGCTGACGCCTGCAAGGGCAGCCTGCGTCATCACGCTGTTGGCCCACAAACCGTTGGCAATCAGCGATGAGCTCACCAGTCCGCCGCGCCCGGTACGTTCGCGGCGGTAAAGCGCGGTGGCAATCGCGGCATACAGCGATACCGCGGTCGGATGGTCGCCCATCGCAATCACCGAGCGGCTCGGCGGCGAACTGTGCTCGGGCTTGACCGTGTCCATCAGACCCGAACGCGCCCAGTAAGCCGTGCTGTCGAAACCGGTCTTTTCGGCCTCCGGGCCGGTCTCACCATAGGCCGTCAGCGAGGCATAGACCAGGCGCTGGTTGATGGGCGCCAGCGTATCGACATCGATCTTCAGGCGCTTTCGTGCGCCGAGCGGGAAATTGGTAACGAAGACATCGGCCTGGCGCACCAGCCGGTAGAGAATCGCCAGGCCCTCCGGATGCTTGAGATCGATCGCCACACTGCGCTTGTTGCGAGAATCGAGATCCCAGGGATAGGTTTCGCCGGGCAGCAAAGTGCGATAGGGATCGCCCTCGAGCGGCTCGATCTTGATGACCTCGGCACCGAAGTCCGACAGGATGGTGGCGGCGGCCGGGCCGGCCACGAAGCTTGCGCAATCGATGACCTTCAGGCCTTCGAAGGGCGGCGCATCAAATGAATCGTTCATCGCCATGCGAAGGTAGGCTGCTCGAGTTGGTGAACCCTTGTCTGACGGCCGGCGATCAGCTCAGCAAACTGATAGAGCACGGCGGCCGTCGGTGCGTGGATGCGATCATCGTTGATGCGCAAACGCACCACCGGCCGATCGCTCTCGGGGATGGTCACGAAATCGACCGCATCGTGCGCAAGAATCTGGTCGAGCCCGATGCGATGGATGGAGGCCACTTCGTCGGGGTTGGCCACCATGCTGGCGTTTGCACCCGCCCAGACCACCACCGGCGTGATGAGATAGCCGGAGCGCGTCGGATAGTCGTCGAGCAGACCGAGCACCGCCTCATCGGGCAACTCGAGCCCGACCTCCTCGTGCAGCTCGCGCAATGCCGCCTGCGACGCGGTCTCACCGGTATCAAGCCGCCCGCCGGGCAGCGCCCACTGGCCGCCATGGTTGCGCAATCCGCTGGCGCGGCGCGTGAGCACGAACGCCGCATCATCACCGGCGTCGGTGATCGTGATGCAGACCGCAGCACGCTTGAGCACCACTGACGGATCACGCATCGGCTGGTAGCGCTCAAAGCCTTGCAGCCGGTGGTGGAGTGCGGTGCGAAAGGCAGTATCGAAAAGCGGTTGCATCAGCGGCCCGGTTGATCAGCGGCCCTTGAAGACCGGCTCGCGTCGGGCAGCCGAGGCGGCGATGCCTTCCTTGAAGT
>CANKWX010000079.1 GCA_947487165.1 Burkholderiales bacterium | reverse complement strand
GCATGGTTTCCCGTATGACATCCATGCGTATGACGAGGTCGTGCCGCGCCTTGTCGCGCGCGGATGCCGGGTGCTGGTGCCGTTCCTGCGTGGTTTCGGGCCGACGCGCTTTTTGTCCCCCCAGACGCCTCGCTCGGGGCAGCAGGCAGCTCTGGGCAGCGATCTGCTGGCATTCATGGATGCGCTGTCAATCTCGCGTGCCGTGCTCGCGGGTTACGACTGGGGCGGGCGCGCGGCCTGCGTGCTAGCCGCCTTGTGGCCGGATCGGGCAATCGGTCTGGTGAGCGCCACCGGCTACAACATCCAGGACATCGCAGCGTCGGTCGTGCCCTTGTCCGCGCAAATGGAGCTTCGACTCTGGTACCAGTATTACTTTCACGGTGATCGCGGACGTGCCGGGCTCGAGCATGATCGCGCCGGCTTTTGCCGGCTCCTGTGGCAACTGTGGTCGCCGAGCTGGCAATTCGACGAGTCGACCTACCTGCGCTCGGCCCAGGCTTTTGACAACCCTGATTTTGTGGATGTGACCATTCATTCCTATCGGCATCGATTCGGCCTGGTGCCTGGAGACCAGAGCCTGGATGACATCGAACTGCGACTGGCGGCTCAACCGATCATCCGCGTGCCGGCGATCGTGCTGCATGGCTGCGACGACGGCGTGACGCCAGTCGAGGGCTCGTTACGCCATCAACGCTTTTTCAGCGGTCGCTATGAGCGCCACGAGATTGCGCGGGTTGGCCACAATCTGCCGCAGGAGGCACCTGTTGCCTTCGCCGACGCGATCCTGGCCTTGGTCTGATTGCGGGCTGGCCTTGCATAATCCCGACTTACTGTTCAAACGCCCCGAGACGCCATGACCCGATCTGCCCTGAATGCCATCCGCAGCCGGATGCGACTGCCCCTCATTGCCGCGCCGATGTTTCTGGTGAGCGGTCCTGATCTTGTTGCGTCGGCCTGCGAGGCCGGCGTGGTGGGTTCGTTTCCGACCGCTAATTGCCGAGGCTCCGAGCAGCTCGATGCCTGGATGATCGACATCGCAACCCGCCTGGCCGATCATCAGCAGCGCACCGGCCGAGCTGCTGCACCGGTCTGTCCGAACCTGATCGTGCATGGCTCCAATACCCGGCTGCGCGAGGACCTTGCGGTGATCGTTCGCCACAAGCCGGCGATGGTCATCACCAGTGTGGGTTCGCCCGGCCCGGTGCTGGCGCCCTTGCATGATGTCGGCGCGCTGGTCTTTGCCGATGTGGCCACGATCAAGCATGCCCAGAAGGCCGCTGATGCCGGCGCAGACGGCCTGGTGCTGCTGACCGCAGGCGCGGGTGGGCAAACCGGCTGGCTGAACCCCTTTGCCTTCGTGCGCGCGGTGCGTGCTTTCTATGACGGCCCGCTGGTCCTTGCCGGTGGTGTTTCAGACGGCGCTGCGCTCTTTGCGGCGCAGGCGCTCGGCTGCGAGATGGCCTATATGGGCACCCGCTTCATTGCGACGCATGAGAGCATGGCTGCGCCTGCCTACAAGGCGATGCTGGTCGACAGCACCGCCGACGACATCCTGCTTACGAAGGCCTTCACCGGCTTGCAGACCAATATGCTGCGGCCGTCGATCGAGCTGGCCGGACTGGATCCCGACAATTTACCGGTACGGGGCGCGATCGATATCGCGAAGGACATCAGCGTTGAAGGGCGGGAGAGTCGACCCAAGCGCTGGAAGGACATCTGGTCGGCCGGTCACAGTGTGTCAGGCGTTGACCAGCTGATGTCGGTGGCTGAGCTGGTGGTGCAGACCGAGACCGAGTATCGCGCCGCTGAAAAAGGGTTTTCTGACAGCCTCTCGAGCGTTGACGCATCGCGCGCCGGTTCATGAGCGTTGCGCCGCGGCCGACCCTTCGGCCCGATCTGCTCGCACAACTGGCTGGCGCCGCAGCCTTTGACCTGGCTGTTATCGGTGGTGGCGCCACCGGTCTTGGCGTAGCGCTGGATGCGGCCGCACGGGGCTTTCGGGTCGTTCTGATCGAGGACGGCGACTTTGCACGGGGCACCTCCTCGCGATCGACCAAACTGGTGCACGGCGGCGTTCGCTATCTGGCTCAGGGCAATCTCTCGCTGGTCAAGGAAGCGCTGCGCGAACGAACCATCCTGCTGCACAACGCACCGCACCTCGCGCGTCCGATTCCGTTCGTGATGCCGTCCTACAAGGTCTGGGAGGCGCCGTTCTACGGTTTTGGCCTGAAACTCTATGACGCGCTCGCGGCTGATGCATCACTGGGCGACACGCGCTTTCTCGGTCGGCGCGACACACTCGACGCCTTGCCCAATGTCAGATCACACGGCCTGCGCGGCGGTGTGCAGTATTGGGACGGCCAGTTTGACGATGCCCGACTGGCGATCGCCCTGGCGCGCACCGCTGCCTCGCGCGGCGCCTTGCTGGTCAACCGTGTCGGCCTGACTGGCTTCGATCACGAGGCAGGCAAGGTGGTGGGGCTGCAATGCATCGATCACGAGACCGGCCGCCCCTATGCGATTCGTGCGGCGTGCGTGGTCAATGCCACCGGCGTCTGGGTCGACACGGTTCGCGGCATCGACGCGCAGGCCGCCGCTCGGACGGTGCGGCCGACGGTCAGCCCGAGCCAGGGTGTGCATATCGTTGTCGATCGCGACTTTTTACCGGGCGATCATGCATTGCTGGTGCCCCGAACCGAGGACGGTCGCGTGCTCTTTGCGGTGCCGTGGCTCGGCAAGACCCTGATCGGCACCACCGATACGCCGCAGTCGAGTGCAAGCTTCGAACCCCGAGCGCAGCAAGACGAGCTGGATTTTCTGTTGCGCGAGTCGGCACTGCATCTTGACCGCGCGCCTGCGCCA
Organism: Burkholderiales bacterium; assembly: GCA_947487165.1. Lineage (GTDB taxonomy): Bacteria > Pseudomonadota > Gammaproteobacteria > Burkholderiales > Burkholderiaceae_E > UBA4615. The sequence goes on along the minus strand of CANKWX010000079.1, from coordinate 11,104 downwards.
AGCGATATCCGCAGCATCTGGGTCGGGTTGCGGCCATTGCTGCGCCCGGCATCCGAACCCGATGCGTCGGGCAAGATCGCGACCCGAGCCATCAGCCGCGAGCATGCTGTGATGGTCAGTCCATCGGGGCTGGTGACCGTGACCGGCGGCAAGTGGACGACCTACCGCTCGATGGCCGAGGATGTTCTGGAGCACTGCGCTCGCGCCGGGCTTATCGAACGCCGACCGGCCGGCGTCACAGTGAGCCTGCCCGTGGTGGGAGGCGGTGCGAACCCGGATGCCCTGCGGCCATTGAGCGATGCGCCTGGCACGCATCTTTATGGCGACGAGGCCGACCTGCTGACGTCACTGCCCGGTGCCGACCGTGAGCTGATTGCCGGCCTGAGCGAGGCCATGGTGCGCTTTGCAGCGCGACTCGAGTACGCCCGAACGGTGGAAGATATGCTCGCCAGACGCTCGCGCCTGCTGTTTCTCGATGCCAGTGCCGCGCGAAGCGTGGCCCCGGCGGTGGCGCACATCCTGGCCGAAGAAACCGGAGTCGATCCGGCATTGGCGGCCTTCGAACTGTTGGCTGCGCGCTATGCCGATCCGTTATCGGTTGATTGCAAATGACAATGCAATTGACCGCGTTCAGACTTTCGGTCTGCCCTGTATCGACTGTCCATTTCAACGATTTTTCTGTGAGACCACCATGCCTGCACTGAACATCAATGGCCGTACGCTCGATTTCGAGGCCGATCCGGCGACACCTCTGCTGTGGGTCCTGCGCGAGCAGCTCGGTCTGACCGGAACCAAATACGGTTGCGGCGTCGCGCAGTGCGGCGCCTGTACTGTCCACATCGATGGCGCGGCCATCCGCAGTTGCGTCATGCCGGTCTCGGCGCTGCAGCCGAGCCAAAAAATCGTGACCATCGAAGGGCTGTCTGCCGACACCAGCCATCCGGTGCAAAAGGCCTGGCTGGCCCTTGATGTGCCGCAATGCGGCTATTGCCAGTCGGGAATGATCATGGCGGCGGCTGCGCTGCTCAAGGACAAGCCCAAGCCGACTGATAGCGATATCAACGAGGGCATCACCAACATCTGTCGGTGCGGCACTTACAACCGCGTTCGCGCGGCGGTCCATCTGGCCGCTGATGGCGGCGTTCCGAAAAAGGCCTGAGCCATGGCAACGACGCGCACCTTGATCCCTGCCACCGCTGTCATGCCCGCCGACATTTCAGAGACCACCGAGACGCTTTCGACCCTGTTGCCGGTGGCAGTCGGGCGCAGGCGATTCATGATCGGATCGGCCTCGGCCGCGGGCGGACTGATGCTGGGTTTTCAGCTGACGGCGTCTGCGCAAACGCAGGCCGGATCAACCGAGGTGAATGCCTGGGTGGTGGTCAAGCCGGATGACACCGTCGTTATCCGGATTGCCCGTTCCGAGATGGGGCAGGGCACTTTGACCGGCCTGGCGCAGATGGTGGCTGAAGAGCTCGAATGCGACTGGTCGAAGGTGACAACCGAGTATCCGACGCCCGGCCAGAACCTGGCGCGAAATCGGGTCTGGGGGAATTTCTCGACCGGTGGCAGCCGCGGCATCCGTGAGTCGCAAGAGTATGTCCGTAAAGGCGGTGCGACCGCGCGCCAGATGCTGATCCAGGCGGCGGCCAACGAATGGGGCGTCCTGGCATCCGAGTGCAGCGCCGAATCGAGCGTGATTACGCACAAGCCGAGCGCACGGCGCACCAGCTTCGGCAATGTGGCGCAATCGGCTGGAAAACTCTCGCCGCCGGCCGATGTGGCGCTCAAGGACCCCAAGGACTGGAAGCTGATCGGCAAGTCGGTCAAGCGTCTCGATACCTTTGCCAAGCTCAATGGCAGCCAGGTCTACGGCGCTGATCTGAAGCTGCCCGGCATGCTGAATGCAGCGATTTATGACTGCCCGGTCTTCGGCGGCAAGGTCGTCAGTTTCGATGCGGCCAAGGTGCAGAAGATGCCCGGCGTGCGGCGGGTTCTGAAAGTCGGCGATACCGCGGTGGCGGTCGTGGCTGATACATGGTGGCAGGCCAAGACCGCGCTGGCCGAACTGCCGGTGGTCTGGGACGATGGCCCTAACGCCAGGCTCAACAGCCAGATGGTGGCCGCCACGCTGGCCGCCGGCCTTGATGCGCCGGATGCCTTCGTCGGCAACGAGGTCGGTAATGCAAAGGCGGCGCTGGCATCGGCCGCGCGTCGCATCGAGGCGGTCTACGCCTATCCCCACCAGAACCACGCAACCATGGAGCCGATGAATGCAACCGCTCGCTGGACGCCGGAGCGGTGCGAGGTCTGGACACCCACGCAAAACGGCGAAGCCGCGCTGGCAGCCACCGCCGCTGCGGCGGGGCTGCCCGCCGCCAAGTGCGAGGTCTACAAGATGCATCTGGGCGGCGGTTTCGGTCGGCGCGGCGCAGTCCACGACTGGATTCCGCAGGCAGTCGCGATTGCCCGCGAAATGCCGGGCGTGCCGGTCAAGCTCCTGTGGAGCCGTGAGGAGGACATGACCCATGGTCGCTACCATCCTGTCACCCAGGCCAAGCTCACCGCCGGACTCGATGCAGCCGGTAACCTGGTCGCGCTGCATATGCGGATTTCGGGCCAGTCGATCCTGGCAGGCGTGGCGCCCCAGAACCTTGCCAATGGCCGCGATCCGGTGCAGTTTCAGGGGCTGACTTCGAGCGGTGATGGCGCGATCGGCTACACCGTCCCCAATCTGCTAGTGGATCACGCCATGCGAAATCCGCCGGTGCCGGTCGGATTCTGGCGAGGCGTCAATCACAATCAGAACGCGGTTTATCTCGAATGCTTCATGGACGAACTGGCCCATGCGAGCGGAACCGATCCGCTGGTCTTTCGCCGCAAACTGATGGCCAAGCATCCCAAGCATCTGGCTGTGCTCGAGGCGGCTGCGAAAAAGGCCGGCTGGGGAACGCCGGCGGCGCCGGGCGTGTACCGCGGACTGGCGCAGCACATGGGCTTTGGCAGCTATACCGCTGCGGTCGCGGAGGTGTCGGTGAGCAAGGAGGGCGAACTCAGGGTGCTTCGCATTGTCGCGGCCACCGACCCGGGCTACGCGGTCAATCCGCAGCAGATCGCAGCACAGGTCGAAGGCTCTTTTGCCTATGGTCTGTCGGCCTGTCTGTATGGTGAATGCACGTTGAAGGACGGGCGTATCGAACAGACCAATTTCAACACCTACGAGATGATGCGAATGTCGGACATGCCGGCGGTCGAGACGATCGTGATGCCTTCCGGCGGCTTCTGGGGCGGTGTGGGCGAGCCCACCGTCGCGGTTGCAGCACCGGCGGTACTCAATGCGATCTTCGCCGCCACCGGCAAGCGGGTGCGTCGTTTGCCGCTGGCCAATGCCGACCTCAAGCGGGCCTGACGGGCGCGGCATCGCATCGATCCGGATCGGCGCTGGCGCGACCGGAGTGATGACGCCGCGGGCTCGTCGGAAGCTGGTGCGGATGTCTGTGAAGGGTCTGTTCGCCGCGGTCTGTGTGATCGTGGCGTCGAGTGCCGCGAGCGCTTCGCCATCCGACAGCGACCGGATCGATCAAGCACTCGGGGGCTTGCAAGGTGATCCGGTCAGAGGGCGCCTGATTGTGGCCGATCGCAGCCGAGGCCTTTGTCTGCTGTGCCACAGCGGGCCCTTTCCCGAGGAGCGCCAGCAGGGCAGTCTCGCGCCTGATCTGTCAGGGGCCGGCAGCCGACTGTCGCAAGCGCAGCTGCGAGCGCGAATGGTTGACAGTCGTCGCATCAATCCGCAATCCATCATGCCGGCTTACCATCGCACAGACGGGCTCGAGCGGGTTGCCCCGGCTTTCAGGGGCCGCCCGATTCTTGATGCGCAACAGCTTGAGGATGTGGTGGCCTACCTCACCACCTTGCGTGATACGCCCGGAGATCCGAAGTGACCACCGAATCGGCAGTAACTCCTGGCCGCAGGCAATCGCTGCGGCTCATCGCTGCGGGAATTGCCAGCGGGGTGGCCGGCGCATCGGGCGGCTGGTGCCCTGCGGCTTGGGCCACACCCACCGACATGCTGGCAGCGATCACTGCTTTCTCGCGCGGCCAGACGCTGCACTCGGGTGGAGTGCGGCTGCTGGTGCCCGAACTTGTCGAAAACGGCAATTCGGTGCCGGTCACTGTCAGTGTCGACAGCCCGATGACCGAGCGCGAGCATGTTCGCCGTATCGCCCTTTTCAGCGAAAAAAATCCGCAAACCCAGGTCGCAGTCTTTCACCTCGGGCCGCGCAGCGGACGGGCCGATGTCACGACCCGAATCCGGCTCGCCGACTCGCAACGGCTGGTGGCGGTCGTGGAGATGGCCGATGGGCGCTTCCTTCAGACAGCAGTCGAGGTGATCGTGACCCTGGCTGCCTGCATCGAGAACTGACATGGCCAGCGCATTGGTCAAAGTTCCGGCAAGGGCCAGGCGTGGCGAGATCATCGAGATCACTGCGATGATCGCCCATCCGATGGAGACCGGCTTTCGCACCGGCGAGAACGGCCAGATCCTTGCGCGAAACATCGTGCAGTTTTTTGTTTGTCGCTATGACGGTGTCGATGTGTTTCGTGCCGAATTCTTCCCGGCGGTCACCGCCAATCCCTACGTCGCCTTCACCACGATCGCGAACCGCACCGGGACGCTCGAGTTTCGCTGGATCGATGACCGCGGCGCCGAAGTGCTCGAACGTGCGGCCATCATCGTCGAATGAAGGTTGGCGACCTTGCCAGTTTGGCCGCCGTGCAGGGTTTAGGACGGCCACTGCTTGCGCTTTTTCTCGCGCTGCCTTGTGCCACGGCACTCGGTCAGCCTGCTGCGGGCGCAGGTCTGCGGTCAGGCTTTGACACGATGAGCGCACCAACTCAGGCGATGCAGCGCGACGATGCCGCAAACCCCGGCATGCTGACAGTCAGTGACGGTGCAAAGCGCTGGGCACAGCCCGAAGGAAATGCGCAACGCACGTGTGCCGGTTGTCATGGCGAGGCGAGCGTCTCAATGAAGACCGCCGCAGCCCGCTACCCTCGATGGGACGAGCGCCTGAATCGTCCGGTCGGACTGTCGCAGCGGATTGCCCTGTGCCGTCAGCGCTATCAGGGGCTCGATGCCGGCTTGCCCGACTCGGCAGCACAACTTGCGCTCACGACCTTCGTTGCGCATGCCGCCAGAGGCGTGAGCCTGCAGCCGGATACCGATCCGCGGCTTGCCCCTTGGCGTGAACGCGGACGCGCGCGTTTCGATCAGCGCATGGGACAACTCGATCTGTCGTGTGCGGCCTGTCACGATGAGCGGGCGGGTTTGCGGCTGGGCGGCGCGACCATTCCGCAGGGGCATCCAAATGGTTATCCGCTGTACCGGCTTGAGTGGCAGGCTGTGGGCAGCCTGCAAAGGCGTCTGCGTAACTGTCTCACCGGTGTCCGCGCGGAGGTCTGGCCATCTGACGCGATCGAATACATCGAGCTCGAACTGCATCTGACCCACCGGGCCGCGGGACTGGTGATTGAAACACCGGCGGTTCGCCCCTGAGGGCGACGACACTTGCTTCTCAAGATGACTCCCCCCGATCGTGACCGCTACTTCATGCAGCTTGCACTCGATCAGGCGGTGCTCGCCGAATCGGCCGGCGAGGTGCCGGTGGGTGCAGTGGTGGTGCTTGATGGCGAAGTCATCGCCACCGGGTTCAACCAGCCGATTGGTCGCAAGGATCCGACTGCGCATGCCGAGATCGTCGCCTTGCGCGCAGCGGCTTTGCGAGTCGGCAACTATCGCCTGGCCGGTTGCGAGCTGTATGTGACGCTGGAGCCCTGCGCGATGTGCGCCGGTGCAATCCAGCATGCACGGATTGCCCGCTTGGTCTGGGGCGCCAAAGATCCCAAAACCGGCGCTTGCGGCAGTGTGGTCGATCTGTTTTCGCAGCCGCTCCTGAATCACCACGCGCAGGTGGCGTCAGAGGTCATGGCGCCTGAATCGGCTGCCTTGCTGCGGGGGTTTTTTGCTCAGCGTCGCGCCAGGGCCAGACAGCAATCCCAGGCCTTGCAAGCCGAGGCACAGAGCGCCGTGGCACAGAGCGCCGAGGCAATCGGCGCGCAGACGAGCGCGCCGCCCGGGGACGCCCCGACCTGAGCCGTGATTATCGAACCGTGATTATTGAATCTTGGCCTTGGCGCGCAGGTCGGCCTGCAGCGTCTGGATGCGACGGCGCTCGAGTTCCTGCTGAATCTGCGGCTTGACCTGCTCAAGGGGCGGCGCCTGCGTGTCGCGAATGTCGTCGACTCGGATGACATGCCAGCCGAAGTCGCTCTTGACGGCGATCTCGGTGTACTGACCTTTTTCAAGCTTGACCATCGCTTCGGCGAAGGGCTTCACAAAGGTTGAGGGCGCGTTCCAGTCGAGATCGCCGCCTTTCTGTGCCGATCCGGTGTCCTTTGATTTCTTGGCGAGTTCCTCGAACTTTGCGCCTTTCTTCAGCTGGTCGATGATTGCCTTGGCTTCCGGTTCGGTCTCGACCAGGATGTGGCGGGCGCGGTATTCCTGGCCTCCCGAAGACTTGACCACCTTGTCGTACTCGGCCTTGACATCGGCATCGGTGACCGGATTGGTTTTGAGCGAGTCGCGGATCAGGGCTCTGATCAGGATGTCCTGGCGGGCGCTTTCGAGTTGGCGCTGGGTTTCAGGATTGCGCGTCAGCCCCTTGCGTTCGGCTTCCTGGACGAAGATCTCGCGGGCGATCAGTTCATCGCGCACCGCGTTGCGCAAGTCGGGCGTGTCGGGGCGACCCTGCTGGGTCAGTGACGCAACGAATTCATCGACGCGAGCCGATGGAATTGCCTTGCCGTTGACGATCGCTGCGTTTTGCGCCTGTACGGACAGGGCGGCCAATGCCAGTGAAAGGCCGGCAATCGCGGTGAGTGCCGCGCGACGGAAAGTTGCGTTCATGGGCGTCGGAAAGTTGAGGTGAGTTTGCACCCGGCCGACTCGCAGCCGAGTCAGTACCAGGAAGTGTCAGGATTCGGCAGGCAGGCGGGCGATAATCGCCAGCGCATGAATTCGATGTGGCATCCACTCGAGCACGGAATCATACACGAGGCGATGTCTGGCAAGCGTCGTCAGGCCCTGAAACCGCGCCGAGTCAATTCTCACGCTGTAATGCCCACCGCCGCTCGCGGCACCGGCATGGCCGGCATGCAGATGGCTGTCGTCGGTGACCTCGATGCGTGCATCCGGAAACGCTGCCATCAGTCGGGCCTGCAGCTCGCTGACCGTGGGCGCCGTCATTCTGGTGCCTTGATATGCCGACTGAGCCACACGCCCTGGGCAATCACAAAAACGAGGGTCAAGCCGAGTGTCCCGAAAAGTTTGAAGTTGACCCAGACATCCAGTGGGAAGTTGTTGGCCACATAAGTGTTAAGCGCGGCCATCGCCAGGAAAAAAGCAGCCCAGACCAAGGTGAGCTGCTGCCAGATCGCGTCTGGAATATCGAGCTGGCCACCCATCATGGCACGCAATGGATTGCGCCCGCTCACTCGCTCGGCGGCGACCAGGATGAGCGCAAAGAGCACATAGAGAACCGTCGGCTTGACCTTGATAAAAGTTTCGTCTTGAAAAAACAGGGTCATGCCGCCGAAAAGCGTGATCAGGACAAGGCTCACCCACTGCATCGATTCGACACGTTGGCCGCGCACCTTCAGCCAGACAATCTGGCCGATGGTGGCTGCGATTGCAACCCAGGTGGCGGCATAGACATCAACCGCCTTGTAGGCGATGAAAAACAGGATCACCGGAAAAAGATCAAAAAGCAGTTTCATGGTTTCAGGATGAGCAGCTGACTGACAGGTGGGAGGCCCAGGCAGGAGGGTGCGCGGCATAGGCCTCGAGCCCGGGGCGTTCTTCGAAAGGTCTGGATAAAGCCTCGAGCAGTCTGCGCACTTCGGCGTAGTCTCGCTCGGCGGTCGGGGCGCCGTCTGCACTCAGACCGCTGGCGCGGCGAATGGCAATTTCGGCCAGATGATTGCGCAGCACATAGATGGGGTTGACCCGATTCATCGCGTCTGCCCGTTCGAGCTGGGCAATGGCTTCGGTCGCCAGGCGTGCGCGGTAGACCGACAGCCAGGCATCGGCGGCGCTGCGGTCGATAAAGAGGTCGCGGACCGGGCCGTCGCCGCTGGGGTCGCCGGCGTTCACGCCTGCGAGCCGTCTGAAAAACAGCGTGAAATCGGCCTGCGAGGCCTGCATGGCCTCGAACATCCCGCTCACGAGGGCCGCATCGTCGGGATGCTCGCTGCGCAACCCGAGCTTGGTCCGCATCAAGGCGGCGTGCTCGCGATCGTAGGTGTCGCGATAGGCGCTCAGGGCTTGCCGTGCGAGGTCGACATCACCGATCAGGGGCATGAGCGCCTGGGCGAGCGCAAAGCAGTTCCATTCGCCCACGCCGGGCTGCATCGCGTAGGCATAGCGGCCCTGCTGATCGGTGTGATTGCAGATGTGATTGGCATCAAAGCCGTCAAGAAAACCGAAGGGACCGTAATCGATCGTCAAGCCCAGGATCGACATGTTGTCGGTATTCATCACGCCGTGGCAAAAGCCGACTGACTGCCATTTCGCGATCAGGGAGGCGGTGCGGCGTGCCACGCTTTCGAGCAACGCGGCATAGCTCGCTGCAGTTCGCGTTCCGGCAGGGCCCCGCGCAGCGATCTCGGGTTCATAGCGGTCGATGACATAGTCGGCCAGCACACGCAGCGTCGGATGCTGATCAAAGTGCGCGAAATACTCGAAGTTGCCAAAACGCACGAAGGACGGCGCGACCCGCATCACCACCGCGGCTGTCTCGACGGTTTCGCGGATGATCGGCTGATCGGAGCCGACCACGGCAAGCGCCCGGGTGGTCGGAATGCCGAGCGCGGCCATGGCTTCCGAGCACAGAAATTCGCGAATCGATGATCGCAAGACTGCCCGGCCGTCGCCCATGCGCGAGTAAGGGGTCGGCCCGGAGCCCTTGAGCTGCAATTCGTATTGGCGGCCATCACGCCCGGCCACTTCGCCGAGCAGCAGGGCACGCCCGTCGCCCAGGCGGCCAGCCCAGGCGCCGAACTGATGGCCCGCATAGACCGCGGCCATGGGTTGCGCGCCCTCGGGAACACGGTTACCGGCAATGATGTCGAGCCATTCGGTCGACTCGAGCAGTCCCGGGGCCAGCCCCAGCATGTCGGCGACCTGCGCAGAGGCCGCCACGAGATAGGGGTCGGGCAGCGGCAGGGGCGCGAGGCGGCTTCCCATGGCCGGATCGAGCCGTGCAAAGCGATTGTCGAAGCTCAGCGCCTGCAGCGCGCTCTGGTCGGTGACGGTGGACATCCGCCTATTCTACGGTGGCTTGACGACAGCAGTGTGCTTGATCACCATCGACGGTTTTGCCTCGGGATGGCCCGGGGCGCAGCCTGATCGAGCACATTGATGATGAAAACCGAAGGAATCCCCATGCAAGGTCTGATGATGGACATGCCGCTTCTGGTGTCCAACCTCCTGCAGCACGCAGCCCGTCACTTTCCGGAAGTCGAGATTGTTTCGCGCCGGGTTGAGGGTGACCTGCATCGCTACAACTATGCCGCTTTCGCCGCCCGCACCGAAAAGCTTGCCAACGCGCTGACCGCCCACGGTGTGCAGGTCGGCGATCGTGTGGCCACGCTGGCCTGGAACGGCTATCGCCATATGGAGATCTACTACGCGGTCGGCGGCATGGGGTCGGTCATCCACACCATCAATCCGCGCCTGCATCCCGAGCAGATCGCCTGGATCGTCAACCATGCCGAAGATTCGCTGCTCGCCTTCGATTTGACCTTCCTGCCGATCGTCGAGGCGATCGCCGAGCACTGTCCGACGGTCAAGGGCTGGGTAGCGATGTGCGATCGCGATCGCCTGCCGGCCAGCAGCAAGATTGCGAATCTGATCTGCTACGAGGACCTGCTTGCCTCTGGCAAAGACGGGTTTGTCTGGCCCGACATCGACGAGCGCTCGGCAGTCTGCCTGTGCTACACCTCGGGCACGACCGGCAATCCGAAAGGCGCGCTCTACAGCCATCGATCAACCCTCTTGCAGGCCTATGGCGCGGCACTGCCCGACGCGATGGGCTGCAGCGCCCGCGACACTATCCTGCCGGTGGTGCCGATGTTCCATGTCAATGCCTGGGGCATTCCGTATATCGCGCCGCTGGTGGGCGCCAAGCTGGTTTTCCCGGGGCCTGCGCTCGACGGCAAGTCGATCTATGAGCTCTTCGAATCCGAGAAGGTCACCTATTCGGCCGGTGTGCCCACGGTCTGGCTCGGTCTGCTCAATCATGTGGTCGGCAACAAGCTGACATTTTCGACCTTCACTCGCACTGTCATTGGCGGCTCGGCCTGCCCGCCCGCCATGATCCGGACTTTCCGCGAGCAGTATGGCGTGAACGTCATTCATGCCTGGGGCATGACCGAGATGTCGCCGCTGGGCACACTCTCGGTCCTGCAGAACAAGCACCTGTCGATGCCTGCCGACAAGCAGGAAGCGGTGCTGGCCAAGCAGGGTCATGTGATCTTCGGGGTCGACATGAAGATCATCGGCGACGATGGCCAGGAGATGCCCTGGGATGGGGTGAGCTACGGCGAACTGCTGGTGCGCGGCCCATGGGTGATCAAGTCCTATTTCAAGGGCGCGGGGGGCGATCCGCTGCGCTATGACGACCAGGGCCGAGGCTGGTTTCCGACTGGTGATGTGGCCACCATCGATGCCGATGGCTACATGCAGATCACCGACCGAAGCAAGGATGTGATCAAGTCGGGCGGCGAATGGATCAGCTCGATCGATCTTGAAAACCTTGCGATCGCCCATCCGGCGGTGGCACAGGCGGCGGTGATCGGTGTTGTGCATCCGAAGTGGGACGAGCGGCCCTTGCTGATCGTCGTGAAGCGCCCCGGCGCCGAGGTTGGCCGCGACGAACTGCTGGCCTTCTATGACGGCAAGATCGCCAAATGGTGGACGCCCGATGATGTGCAGTTCGTTGAGGCGATTCCGCTTGGCGCAACCGGCAAGATTCTCAAGACGCGG
>CANKWX010000078.1 GCA_947487165.1 Burkholderiales bacterium | reverse complement strand
CCTGCCGATGATGGACCTCGCGGCGCTCGATGCGGGCATGCTGCTGACGGACCTGATCGATACGAAGCTGCTGGCCGAGACCCTCATCGTGCCGATTGCCAAGCGAGGCAACCGGCTGACCGTGCTGCTGTCGAACCCGACCGACCTGCCGGCGATCGACCGCGTCAAGTTCAGGGCGCAGGCAACGCTCGATCCGATCGTCGTCGAGCACGACAAACTACTGAAATTCGTCGAGCAGCTGACGCTGTCGTTGACCAGGCAGATGGAGGCGGTGGACGACGACGACTCCGGCAACCTCCAGCCCGAGGAAACCGACGAAGGCCTGGCGCTGCCCGGAGCCGTGCTGTCAGGCCTCGCCCGCACGCTGGTCCAGAACGAGCTGATCAGCCCTGAGCAGGCCACGGCCATCCAAAAGAAGGCCGACGCCGCGCAGGGCAAGTTCATCGACGAGCTCGTATCCAGCGGGCAGCTGCGCGCGATGACACTCGCGCGCTTTGCGTCGGAGACCTTCGGCCTGCCGCTGATGAACCTCGCGGCGCTCGATGCGGGCCTGCTGCTGACGGACCTGATCGACACGAAGCTGCTGGCTGAGACCCTCATCGTGCCGATTGCCAGGCGAGGCAACCGGCTGACCGTGCTGCTGTCGGACCCGACCGACCTGCAGGCGATCGACCGCGTCAGGTTCCGGGCGCAGGCAACGCTCGATCCGATCGTCGTCGAGCACGACAAATTGCTGAAATTCGTCGAGCAGCTCTCCCAGTCGTTGGCCGACCAGTTGGAGGCACCGGTGGAAGAAGACTACTTCAAGGACCTCCCGATCGGGATGGAAGACGGCGACATCCGAGTGTTCGATGAGAACACTCCCCTGCGGGCGGCAATCTCCAAATGAACGCGCTGATCGACGACGACCTCAGCAACTTCCAGCACAAGGAGACCGACGAAGGCCTGGAGTTGCCCCGTTCAGTCGCGTACAGCCGACTGGGCGTCATTTGGAATGAACAGAGGAAATCAGTGTATGGCGACTCAAAATAGTACCAACCAGCAGGCGCTCGCAGAGGACACCTCGGCAGTCGACGACGCGCCAGTCGTACGGTTCCTGCAAAAGGTGCTGATGGACGCGATCAACGGCGGCGCGTCGGACATCCACTTCGAGCCCTACGAGAAGTACTACCGGATCCGCTACCGGATCGACGGCGAGCTGCGCGAGGTCTCGAAGCCGCCGCTGGAGATCAAGGAGACGCTCGCGTCGCGGATCAAGGTGATCTCGAAGCTCGACATCTCGGAAAAGCGGATCCCGCAGGACGGGCGGATGAGGCTCGTGCTGTCGGCGCAGCGCACGATCGACTTCCGGGTCTCGACCTTGCCCACGCTGTTCGGCGAGAAGATCGTGATGCGGATCCTGGATCCGTCGTCGGCGAAGCTCGGCATCGACGCGCTGGGCTACGACCCCGAACAGAAGGAGGCGCTGCTGGCCGCGGTCAGCCGCCCCTACGGGATGGTGCTGGTCACCGGCCCGACCGGCTCGGGCAAGACGGTGTCGCTCTACACCTGCCTGAACATCCTGAACAATGCGGGCACCAACATCTCGACCGCGGAGGACCCGTCCGAGATCAACCTGCCCGGCGTGAACCAGGTCAACGTCAACGACAAGGCCGGTCTGACCTTCGCGGCCGCGCTCAAGTCCTTCCTGAGGCAGGATCCGGACGTGATCATGGTTGGCGAGATCCGCGACCTCGAGACCGCCGACATTTCGATCAAGGCCGCGCAAACCGGGCACATGGTGCTGTCCACGCTGCACACCAACGACGCACCGACCACGCTCACACGGATGTTGAACATGGGCATCGCACCGTTCAACATCGCCTCCGCCGTGACCCTGATCTCCGCGCAGCGCCTCGCGCGCCGCCTGTGCAACTGCAAGGAGGAGACCGAGATCGACGAGGAGGCGATGCTCGCCGCGGGCTTCAAGGAAGAAGAGCTTGACGGCTCCTGGAAGGCGTATCGAGCGGTCGGCTGCGACCGCTGCGGGGGCAACGGGTTCAAGGGCCGCGTCGGGATCTACCAGGTGATGCCGATCACCGAAGAGATCCAGCGGATCATCCTTGCCGGGGGCAACGCGATGGAGATCGCGGCCCAGGCCAAGCTCGAAGGCGTGTCGGACCTGCGCGAATCCGGGCTGCGCAAGGTGAAGCAAGGCCTGACCACGATCGAGGAAGTCCTCGGTTGCACCAACGTTTGAAGCGGAGCGCGTCATGGCAAGCGACACATTGAACAAACCTCTGAGCGGCAACACACTGGCAGTCAAGACCTTCACCTTTATCTGGGAAGGCCGCGACCGAGGCGGCAAGCCGATCCGGGGCGAGATGCGTGCAGGCGGCGACGCGGTCGTGCGGGCGACACTGCGCCGTCAGGGCATCACGGTGACCAAGGTCAAGAAGCAGCGTTACAAGACGGGCAAGAAGGTTACCGAAAAAGACATCACCCTCTTTACCCGCCAGCTGTCGACCATGATGAAAGCCGGCGTGCCGCTTTTGCAGTCCTTTGACATCGTGGCCAAGGGCAGCGACAACCAGTCGGTCGCCAAACTGTTTACCGACATCAAGGCCGATGTCGAGACCGGTACCGCGCTGTCGCAGGCATTCAGGAAATACCCGCTCTACTTCGACAACCTGTTCTGCAATCTGGTCGGCGCCGGTGAGCAGGCCGGCATTCTCGATGACCTGCTCGACCGCCTCGCGGTGTACAAGGAGAAGATGCAGGCCATCAAGTCGAAGATCAAATCGGCCCTGTTTTATCCCGCGGCCGTGATCGGCGTGGCCGGGATCGTGGTGAGCGTGATCATGCTGTTCGTGATCCCTGCTTTCAAGAGCGTGTTTGAGAGCTTCGGTGCCGATCTGCCCATGCCGACGCTGGTCGTGATGGCGATGTCCGACTTTTTCGTGGCGAACTGGTATCTCATCTTTGGTGTGGTCGGCGGCATCTACTATTTTTTGATGCAGGCCTGGAGGCGTTCCGCGGCGGTGCAGTTCTTCATGGACAGGCTGATGCTCAAACTGCCGGTCTTCGGGCCGGTGATCCGCAAGGCGACCATCGCCCGATGGCTGCGCACGCTGTCGACCATGTTTGCCGCCGGCGTGCCGCTGGTCGAAGCGCTCGATTCGGTGGGCGGCGCATCCGGCAACATCGTTTACCTCAATGCCACCCGCAAGATCCAGCAGGAGGTCTCGACCGGCACCAACCTCACCTCATCGATGGCCAACGCCGGCGTGTTTCCCAACATGGTGTTGCAGATGTCGGCGATCGGCGAGGAGTCGGGCGCACTCGACGCGATGCTCGGCAAGGCCGCCGATATCTTCGAGGGCGAGGTCGATGATGCCGTCGACGGACTCGCATCCCTGCTCGAGCCGATTATCATGGTGTTCCTTGGTGGACTGATCGGCGGACTGGTGGTCGCGATGTATCTGCCGATCTTCAAAATGGGCCAGGCGATGTAACGCCAGATGGTCCGCGACTTGGCCCATGGCCGCCCAACGCGATGCTCCTCAGCCCTGCGATTCAAATGCTGGATGACCTCGGACCCGCCACGCTGATCGGCCTGGCGGCCATCCTCGGGCTGCTTGTAGGCAGCTTCCTGAATGTCGTGATCTACCGGCTTCCGAAAATGATGGAGGCCGACTGGCAGGCCCAGGCAGCTGAACTGCGCGGCGAACCGGTCGCCGAACGCACGCGGTTCAACCTGATGACGCCGCGTTCACGCTGCCCGCACTGCGACACGCCGATCGCAGCCTGGCAGAACATTCCGGTCGTCTCGTGGCTGATCCTGCGCGGACGCTGCGGGCACTGCGGGGCATCCATCCCGATGCGCTATCCGCTGGTGGAGGCGTTCAGCGGCCTGCTCGCGGCGCTGGCGATCGCAAGCTACGGCCCCACCGCTGCCGGCGCAGGCGCACTGCTGCTGGGCTTCGCCCTGATCGCGCTGACTTTCATCGATCTGGACACGCAACTGCTGCCCGACGACATCACCCTGCCGCTGCTGTGGCTCGGGCTGGCCTTCAACCTGAGCGGCACCTTCGTGCCGATCAGCGAGGCCGTCGTCGGGGCGATGCTCGGCTATGGCATCCTGTGGACCATCTTCTGGCTTTTCAAACTGGTGACCGGCAAGGAAGGCATGGGTTACGGCGACTTCAAACTGCTGGCGGCGCTCGGCGCGTGGTTCGGCTGGAAGCAGATCCCTTCGATCATCCTGCTCGCCTCGGCGGTCGGCGCGACCGTTGGCATCCTGCTGATCGTCTCGCGACAGCATCGGCGCGAGGCGCCGATTCCCTTCGGCCCCTATCTCGCCGGCGCCGGTCTGCTTGCGCTCTATGTCGGAAAGCCACTCGGAGCCTTCTTTGGCATCGCCTGAATCAGCGTCGACGTCGGGTCGCCCGGCGGGCGCCACACCCCTGATCGGTCTGACTGGCGGCATCGGCAGCGGCAAGAGCACGATTGCCAACCTGTTCGTCGAACGGGGCGCTGCGCTGGTCGACACCGATCAGATCGCCCACGAACTGACCGCGCCCGGTGGCGCGGCCATCAAACCGATCCGTACCGCCTTCGGCGATGCCGCGATTGCGGCCGATGGCCGCATGGACCGCGCCTATGTCCGCTCGCTGGCGTTTTCGCAGCCCGCTGCCCGCCTTCAACTCGAAGCCATTCTGCATCCGTTGATTCGGGAGGGCACCCGCAGCGGCATCGAATCGGCAATCGCAGGGGGCGCGCCTTATGTGCTGGTCGCCGTTCCCCTTCTGGTCGAGTCCCGCGACTGGCGAGGCCGCTACCAACGGATCCTGGTGATCGATTGCCCGCCCGAGGTCCAGATCGATCGGGTCATGCGACGCAGCGGACTTGAACGCGCTCAGGTCGAGGCGATCATGGCCGCTCAAGCCTCGCGCGATCAGCGCCTGGCCGCTGCCGACGACGTGATCGACAACGGCGGCGAGCCGGGCGCGCTCACCAGTCAGGTCGCCAGGCTGGATTCCCTGTATCGCGGTTTGTCATTGAAGGGCGAATGAGCCAAAATGACTTTGCCGACTTCAGGACCTGCCCAGGACGGCCCCTGCGTTGATTCTCTACGAATATCCGCTCAACGAACGAATCCGCACGCTGCTCAGGCTTGAAGACCTGTTCGGGCGTTTTGATCACTTCGCCGACCAGTCCGGTCCCCTGGAACATCATGTGGCGCTGACCACACTGTTCGAGGTCCTGGAGGTTGCCTCTCGCGCCGACCTGAAATCCGATCTGCTGCAGGAACTCGAGCGCCAGCGCCAGACCCTGACCGTGTTTCGCGACAATCCCGAGGTGTCGAGCGAAGCACTCGACAAGGTGCTCGACCAGATTGACACCGCCGCGCAGGCGCTCAGTGCCACCACCGGCAAGACCGGTCAGCATCTGCGCGATAACGAGTGGCTGATGAGCATCCGCAGCCGGGCCGCCATTGCCGGCGGGACCTGCGAATTCGATCTGCCCTCCTACCACGCCTGGCTCAACCGATCGGCCGATATCCGCAGTCGCGACATTGCGAGCTGGGTGGCGCCGTTCAGACCGCTTCGGGCAAGCCTGGTGATCGTGCTGCGATTGCTGCGCGATTCGGCCAACCGTTCGATGGTCACGACGCATCAGGGCAGCCTGCAACAGTCGCTCGCCGGCAAGGTCTATCACATGCTGCAGATCAGGGTCGATGCCGACACCGGCGCGATCCCCGAGATCTCGGCCAACAAGTACATGCTCTGGATCCGCTTTACCTCGCAGGACGGTGATCTGCGGCCCCGACCGTTTGAAGGCGATGTCACCTTCGAACTGAGTCTGTGCAACCTCTAGCCCGATGGCGCCGATCGTCGACTGCCCTATTTGCGGCCGGAAAAGCGAGTTTTCGCCGGTCAACCGTTGGCGCCCGTTCTGCTCGGAGCGCTGCAAGATGATCGACCTCGGCGTCTGGGCGACCGGCGGTTATGCCATCGGCACCGACTCGGCCACGCCCGATCCGGTCGACGAAGACGAGACTTAGCCGCCCGCTATCGGCCGATATCGCCTGATATCGACTGCTGCCGCACGATGCCGGTCAGCGCCAGGCGGCGCGCATCATGGCCACGCCATGGGCGCCTGCTGCTTCAGCAGACGGCAGATCGCTTTGCGACATTCCGCCCAATGCATAGACCGGGATCGGCGTTGCGGCAATCTGTGCGGCCAGCCCGGCAAATCCCATCGATGCCGCCCCGGGATGGCTGTCGGTCGGGGCGACCGGCCCGAATACCGCAAAGTCGCACCCGAGGCGATCGGCGACGATCAGGTCGTCGGGATGATGGCAGGACGCGCCGACCCAGGTCAGCTTGGGCCGAACCGTGGCCGCAGCCAGGTCGCGCGCGGTCAGGTGAACGCCGTCTGCCGCGTCCCAGAAGGCTGCAGGGTGTCGACTGCTGAGGAGGATGCGCAGCGGGCGCGTCTGGCGCAGCCTGAGCAGCCGGCCGAAGAGCCGCTCGAATTCAGCCTCGCCGAGCAGGGGTTCGCGCAGCTGCAGAAAGACCGGCTGCCTCTGGAGCAGCGCCTCGAGCGAGCGCTCGAACGCCGCGACGCCGATGTCGGCCGCGCAGGAGATGCGATAGAAGGGAGGCAGGCGCAACCAGCCGATCGGGCCGAGCGAGGCCGGCAGCAGCGGGGTCACACCGATCGCATCGGTCGGCTGCCATACGAGTGCCTGGCCCTCGCGGGACAAGGGCTCACCGCGCCAGCGGCGCACCCGCCGAAAGAACAGGCGCACGGTCGCATGGGGGTAGTCATGGCCGCGCACGATCCAGGGCGTCGATTCGATCGACTCGAGCCCGAGCTCTTCGTGCAGTTCGCGGGCCAGTGCCTGCTCGACCGACTCGCCCGCCTCGACCTTGCCGCCCGGGAACTCCCACCAGCCGGCATAGGGCTTGCCGGCGAGGCGCTGACCAATCAGGACCTGACCGTCGGGTGACAGCACAACACCAACCGCTACATCGAGCAGCTTGGGCACGGCATCGGACATCGACACGCCAGGTCGCAGCGGTGGATCGGCGCTCAGCGGCTTCGCAGGCCGATCGACCTCGCGCTGCCTGCAGCCGCAGATCCGTTCGCCTTTTCTGGTGTGGCGCGCTTGGCGGTCTTCGTGCGGCCGGCCTTCGTGCGCCCGGGCTTCGCAGCCGATGGGGCATCAGCCTGCCTGATCTGCTTGCCATGACTGCCCGCCCAGTCGCGTGCGAACTGCCAGGCGACCCGACCCGATCGCGACCCCCGCTCGAGTGCCCAGCGCAGCGCATCGCCACGGGCGCTCTCGATCTGGGCCGCGGTGCAGCCGAAATGACCGAGCCAGTGAGCGGCGACCGCCAGATAGTCGTCCTGGCGAAACGGATAGAACGCCACCCACAGGCCGAAGCGCTCCGAGAGCGAAATCTTTTCTTCAGAGGTCTCGCCGGGGTGAATCTCGCCGTCCTCGGTGTGCTTGGCGGCGAGGTTCTCGCTCATCTTTTCGGGCATCAGGTGACGCCGGTTGCTGGTCGCATAGATGAGCACATTGTCGGAGGCGGCAGCAACCGAGCCGTCGAGCGCCACTTTGAGCGCCTTGTAGCCGGGCTCGCCTTCCTCGAAGGACAGGTCGTCGCAGTAGACGATGAATCGTTCGGGTCGGTCGGCGACCAGTTCGACGATATCGGGCAAATCGACCAGATCGGTCTTGTCGACTTCGATCAGACGCAGGCCCTGGGCCGCATGGGCGTTCAGGCAGGCCTTGATCAGCGAGGACTTGCCGGTGCCACGCGAGCCGGTCAGCAGAACATTGTTGGCGGGGCGCCCGGCCACGAACTGGCGGGTATTGCGCTCGATCAGGCGCTTGGCCTCGTCAATGTTGTGCAGGTCATCGAGCGAAATCATGCCGCGATGGCGCACCGGCGCAAGCCAGGACTGAGCGCCAAGGGCTGAGTGACGGCGGCGCCAGCGAAATGCCACCGCCGCATCCCAGTCGGGCTCGGGAGTCTGGGGCAGCAGCGATTCGATGCGGGCGAGCAGCGTCTCGGCGCGCTCGGCAAGGCGGGTCAGCAGGGCGTCATCAAGGCTCATCGAGGGTATCAGGACCGGTAGTCGGCGTTGATCGAGACGTAATCGTGTGACAGGTCGCAGGTCCAGACCGTGGTGGCCGCTTCGCCCCGGTTGAGCACCACTCGGATCGTGATCTCGGCTTCCTTCATGACACGCTGGCCGTCTTCCTCGCGGTAGTCGGGGTGACGTCCGCCGCGGGTGGCGACATGGACGTCACCGAGATAGAGGTCGATGTCGGTCTGGTCGAGGTCGTCGATGCCGGCGTAGCCGACCGCAGCCAGGATGCGACCGAGGTTGGGGTCACTGGCAAAAAACGCGGTCTTGACCAGCGGCGAGTGGGCGATGGCGTAAGCCACCGCCGAGGCTTCGGCAAGCGATGTGGCGCGCTCGACCATCACGCTGATGAATTTGGTCGCGCCCTCGCCGTCGCGCACGATCGCCTGGGCGAGTTCGCGGGCAACCTCGATGATTGCGGCCTTCAGGACCGC
Organism: Burkholderiales bacterium; assembly: GCA_947487165.1. GTDB lineage: Bacteria > Pseudomonadota > Gammaproteobacteria > Burkholderiales > Burkholderiaceae_E > UBA4615. The sequence goes on along the minus strand of CANKWX010000078.1, from coordinate 5,599 downwards.
TGCGGCCTGACCGCCGGCGCCGTCGGCATCAAGCTCACCGGCGCCGGTGGCCACCAGCAGCAGCGAGTCGTTGGTCGAGGTGTCGCCGTCGATGGTGATGCGGTTGAAGCTGGCATCGGCCGCTTCGCGCACCCACTGCTCGAGCAGCTCCTGCGGCACCAGCGCGTCGGTCGCGATGAAGCCGAGCATGGTCGCCATATTCGGGCGGATCATGCCGGCGCCTTTGGCGATGCCGGTCACCACCGCCGCGCGGCCATTGACGGTGACCGAGCGCGAGGCTGCCTTGGGCAGGGTGTCGGTGGTCATGATCGACTCGGCCGCCTGCGCCCAATGGGCGGAATCGAGATCGGAAATCGCCTGCGGCAACCCAGCCACCAGCCGATCGAGCGGCAACTGTTCGAGAATCACGCCGGTTGAAAACGGCAGCACCTGGGCCGGCGTGCAGCCCATGAGGCGGGCGACCGCCTCGCAGGTCTCGCGTGCTGCGGCCAGGCCCTGTTCGCCGGTGCCGGCGTTGGCATTGCCGGTATTGACAACGAAGGCTCGCACGCCGGCACCGGTGGCCAGATGGTCGCGGCAAATCTGGACCGGTGCAGCGCAGAAACGATTGCGGGTGAAGACACCCGCCGCGGTGGCGCCGGGCGCAATGCGTGCAACCAGCACATCGCGGCGACCCGGTTTGCGGATCGCGGCTTTGGCGGTGCCCAATTCGATACCGGCCACCGCTTTCAGGGTGGCCGGGTCAGGGGCGCTCAGGTTGACTGGCATGGGGGAGCTCTCCTTCAGCCCAAGCGGCCGTGGCAGACCTTGTATTTCTTGCCCGAGCCGCAGGGGCAGGGATCGTTACGACCAATCTTGTTGCCGAAGCGCCGGAAGGGCTGCTCACCGCCTTCGGCATCAGATTGTGCAACCGGCGCATTCTGTACAGCGAGGGCGACCGACTCGGCATCGGCGTCCGGCGCCGCCGCGAAATCGGCATGCGTAAAGGAGGCTTGCGAATAGGACTGCTCGGCCTGCCGTTCCACCTGCGCCTCGGCCTGTTGCGCCTGCTCGGCACTCTGGATCTGGACATTCATCAGGATCCGCACCACCTCGTCGCGAATCGAATTCAGCATGCTCTCGAAGAGCTCGAAGGCCTCGCGCTTGTATTCCTGCTTGGGGTTTTTCTGGGCATAACCGCGCAGATGAATGCCCTGACGCAGATGATCAAGCGCCGACAGATGCTCGCGCCAGCGCTGGTCGACCGACTGAAGCATGATCGATCGCTCGAAGCCCTGGAAACCTTCGCGACCGACCTGCTCGACCTTCTCGGCATAACGGTCATCGGCCGCCTTGAGCACGCCGGCGAGCAGATCGTCATCAGTGACATTGCCCTCGGCCGCCAGCATGGTGGTGATCGGCACCTCGAGCTTCCAGTCGTCCTCGAGAATTTTCTGCAGAGCAGCGGCGTCCCATTGTTCTTCGACGCTGTCTTCGGGCACATGCGCGCGGAACAGATCGGTGAAAACGCCCTGGCGCAGCCCGGCCATCAGGTCCTGGGTATCGGCCGATTCGAGCAGATCGTTACGCTGCTGATAGATGACCTTGCGCTGGTCGTTGGAGACGTCGTCGTATTCGAGCAGCTGCTTGCGGATGTCGAAGTTGCGCGCCTCGACCTTGCGCTGCGCGCTCTCGATCGAGCGCGACACCATGCCGGCCTCGATCGCCTCGCCCTCGGGCAATTTGAGCCGATCCATGATGGACTTGAGCCGATCGCCGGCAAAGATCTTGAGCAGCTGATCGTCCATCGACAGAAAGAAACGCGATGAGCCCGGATCGCCCTGACGGCCCGAGCGGCCGCGCAATTGATTGTCGATGCGACGCGACTCGTGGCGCTCGGTGCCGATGATGTGCAGGCCGCCGGCGGCCACCACCTGATCGTGCAGCTGCTGCCATTCGGCTCGCACCGCCTCGACCTGCGACTGGCGGCTGGGCTCATCGAGATCGGCGCGCGACAGAATCTGATCGACCCGGCCCGAGACATTGCCGCCAAGCACGATGTCGGTACCGCGGCCGGCCATATTGGTGGCGATGGTGATCATGCCCGGGCGCCCGGCATCGGCCACGATCTGGGCCTCCTGGGCATGCTGCTTGGCGTTGAGCACGTTGTGCGGCAGCTTCGCGCCTTTCAGCAGCCCCGAGAGCAGCTCGGAGTTTTCGATGGAGGTGGTGCCCACCAGCACCGGCTGACCGCGCTTCTGGCATTCCTTGATGTCGGCCAGGATGGCGCCGTATTTTTCAGCCGTGGTGCGAAAGACCTGATCCTGACGGTCGTCGCGGACCATCGGCCGATGGGTCGGGATGATGACCGTCTCGAGCCCGTAGATCTCCTGAAATTCGTAGGCCTCGGTATCGGCGGTACCGGTCATGCCCGAGAGCTTGCCGTACATGCGGAAGTAGTTCTGGAAGGTGATCGAGGCGAGCGTCTGGTTCTCGGACTGGATCGCAACGCCTTCCTTGGCCTCGACCGCCTGATGCAGGCCATCCGACCAGCGCCGCCCGGACATCAGCCGGCCGGTGAATTCGTCGACGATGATCACCTCGCCGTCCTGCACGACATATTGCTGGTCGCGGAAAAACAGCGTGTGCGCACGCAGCGACACCGTCAGATGATGCATCGACAGGATGTTGGCGGCGTCGTAAAGACTGGCGCCCTCGGGCAGGATGCCAAGGCGGGTGAGGATCTGCTCAGCCTTTTCGTGGCCGGCCTCCGACAGATGCACCTGGTGACCTTTGCGGTCGACCCAGTAGTCGCCGTCCGGTTCGGGCTCATTGGGCTTGGGTTCGCTGGCCATGGCGGTGAGCAGCGGCGGAACCGCGTTCATGCGCACATAGAGTTCGGTGTGATCTTCAGCCTGCCCCGAGATGATCAGCGGCGTGCGGGCCTCGTCGATGAGGATCGAGTCGACCTCGTCGACGACCGCAAACGACAGGCCGCGCTGCACGCGGTCGGCGATGTCGTAAACCATGTTGTCGCGCAGATAGTCGAAGCCGAATTCGTTATTGGTGCCGTAGGTGATGTCGGAGGCATAGGCCTCGCGCTTGAGGTTTTGCGGCATCTGCGAAAGGTTGACGCCGACACTCAGGCCCAGGAAACGATAGACCCGACCCATCCAGTCGGCATCACGCTTGGCGAGGTAGTCGTTGACCGTGACCACATGCACGCCTGTGCCGGGCAGCGCATTGAGATAGGCCGGCAGGGTAGCCATCAGGGTCTTGCCCTCGCCGGTGCGCATTTCGGCGATCTTGCCGTAATGCAGCGCCATGCCGCCGAGCAGTTGCACGTCGAAGTGACGCATGCCGAGCACACGCCGGGCCGCCTCGCGACACACTGCAAAGGCCTCGGGAAGGACGGCATCAAGCGTCTGACCCTGGGCGAGGCGCGCGCGCAACTCGGGGGTTTTTGCGGCAAGCTGCTCATCGGACAGCCCGGTGAGCGAGGATTCGAGCGCGTTGATCTGCACGACCACCTTGCGATAGTCCTTCAGCAGACGCTCGTTGCGGCTCCCGAAAATCCGGGTGAGAAAGTTTTGGATCATGGATGTCCGGGCCGCCAGGCGGACCCGCACCAGGGCTGATGGACAGTCGGCGAGTTTAGCATGCAGCTTATGGCGACCCTGGCCGTATATCGGGCACCATGTGCACCCTGACACCCTGAGTGGCGTGACTGCCCGTTCATTGCCGATGAAGCCGCCGCGGTCCCGAAACGCCCTGTCATGGCTGGCTGCCGAGCCGTCCTTCGCACGCCTGGGCGAGCAGGCGACCCGACTCGCTGCACTCGAAGCCGACGTCCGGCGTGCCCTGCCCGGACTGGCGCTCACCGTGGTCGCCTTCGAACACAAGCAACTCGTGGTCGGCGCCAGCCATGCCGCGATGGCCGCAAAGGTCCGTCAGGTCGAGCCGACCCTGATCGCCGCACTCGGGCGAAAGGGCTGGGCGGTCGACAAAGTGCGCTTCAAACCGCTGTTTCGTGCGCCGGCCGTGAGCCCTGCGCACCGCGACAAACCACCGCCGGGTGCCGAGGCGCTCGCGCACATCACGGATCTGTCGCAGCGAATCGATCATCCTGGCCTGAAAGAAGCGCTGGCCAGGCTGGCCGCCCGCCACTCGGGCTGACGCACCAGGTCAAGCCGGCGACGCGCCATTGCCGCGGGCGATCAGCTCAGATCAGGCGCTGGCCCAATCGAGGGCAAACACCCGCGGCGCCTCGCGGCGCTGGGGATAGGTGGTGAACTCGAAGGCGCTCTCGTCGGCCAGCAGGGCGCGCAGCAGCAGGTTGTTCATGGCATGACCCGACTTGTGCGCCGAGTAGGATGCCAGCAGCGGATGACCGACCAGGTAAAGATCGCCGATGGCATCGAGGATCTTGTGTTTGACGAACTCATCGTCGGAACGCAATCCATCGGAATTCAGGACACGGGATTCGTCCATGACGATCGCGTTGCCCAGGCTGCCGCCGCGGGCCAGCCCGTGCGAGCGCAGCGATTCGACATCCTGCATGAAGCCGAAGGTTCGGGCGCGCGAGATTGCGCTGACATAGGACGCGTTGGCGAAATCGACTTCGACCTGCTGCACGGTGGCATTGATCGCCGGATGACCGAAATCGATCGAGAAACGCAGCTTGAAACCGAAGTGCGGCTCAAGGCGCGCCCATTTGTCGCCATCGCGCACTTCGACCGCGCGCTTGACGCGAATGAAACGCTTGGGTGCGGCCTGCTCGACCAGACCCACCGACTGGATCAGAAACACGAAGGAGCCAGCCGAGCCATCGAGGATCGGGATCTCGGGGGCGGTGACATCGATGATGAGGTTGTCGATTCCCAGTCCTGCCAGGGCCGACATCAGATGCTCGACCGTGGCCACCTTGACCGATGCACCCTCGCCGGTGTCGGCCGCGCTCAGGGTCGAGGCCATTCGGGTATCGGTCACGCGGGAGGCCGAGACGCGAATCTCGACCGGCACCGGCAGGTCGACCCGCCTGAACACGATGCCGGTATCGGGCGGCGCCGGGCGCAGGGTCAGTTCGACCCGTTGCCCTGAATGCAGCCCGACGCCCTGCGTGCGCACCAGCGCCTTGACGGTGCGTTGTCTGAGCATCGCGATACGCGCCTGGTGTCTTGACCCGAGCCGCTCAGAGCTGCTTGAGCAGGGTCGCGGCGTCGCTGACTTCGAACTTGCCGGGCGCCTCGCGATTGAGCTGCTTGATGACGCCGTCATCGATCAGCATCGAATAGCGGTCGGAGCGAACGCCCATGCCGCGCGCAGTCAGGTCGAGCATCAGGCCGGTAGCGCGGGTGAATTCGGCACTGCCGTCGCCCATCATGCGCACCTTGCCGCCGCTCTTTTGCTCGCGACCCCAGGCGCCCATGACGAAGGCGTCATTGACCGAGACACACCAGATCTCATCGACGCCCTTGGCGCGCAGCGCGTCAAAGTGTTCGACATAGCTGGGCACATGCTTGGCCGAGCAGGTCGGCGTGAAGGCGCCCGGCAGCGCAAACAGCGCAATCTTCTTACCCTTGACCAGGTCGGAGACCTTGAAGGCGTTGGGGCCGACGCT
>CANKWX010000077.1 GCA_947487165.1 Burkholderiales bacterium | reverse complement strand
GACGGATCGATTGCGCCAGTTTCAGGCAGCGCGCCCGACTGATGCGCCCGGCGGCGGTGGTCGGCCGGATCGCGGCCCGAAACAGACTCTCGGAGGCATAGATGTTGCCAACGCCCACCACGACCGTGCCCGACAGCAAGAGCTGCTTGATCGCCAACCGCCGCCCGCGGGTCGCCCGATAGAGGAGATCGCCATCAAAGGCAGGCGAAAACGGCTCGACACCGAGCGAGGCCAGCAGCGGATGACGCTCGGGCGAGCCCTGCAAGGCATCGTGCCAGAGCACCGCGCCGAATCGCCGCGGATCGTTGAGTCGCAGCACACCGCCGTCGAACTGCAGCTCGAAATGGTCGTGGGTGCGCAGCGGCCGATCGGAAGGTGTCCAGGCGATCGTTCCTGACATGCCCAGGTGCACGATCAGCCATCCCGGCTCAACTGCAAAGAGCAAATACTTGCCGCGCCGCTCGACCGCCCGCAGCACCCGGCCGGTCAGTTGCTCGGGCAGCCCGTCCGGAATCGGCCATCGCAGCGCCGGCGCTCGCCTCACGACGCCGGTGATGCGGCGTCCGACCGCTGTCGCGGCGAGTCCGCTGCGAACAACTTCGACCTCGGGGAGTTCTGGCATCGGACAGCTTGGGCTCGGTTGCCGGTGAGTTTAAGCTAGCCTACTATCCCATGATGAATCTCCCCTTCGCGCTGGCCGCACTTGTTGTCGCGGCAACCCTTTCCGGATGTGCGAGCCGCAACGCACCCGGCCCGTCTTCTCCACCGCGGGCCGAATCACCGGCCTCACCGGGCAACGCCACAGCGGGTACCCCGACCGACCCCAGGACCGCCACGGCCGAACCCGCGGCTGCAACGGCGCAAACCGGCGCGTCCGATGCTGCAGGCGGCCTGCCTTCGGTCCGGCTCTCCCCCGAGATCCTCTTTCAGATCCTTGCGGCCGACATTGCGGTACAGCGCGGCGAATTCGGCACCGCCTGGAATACCTACATGTCGCTCGCCCGCCAGACACGCGACCCGCGCCTGGCTCGCCGCGCGACCGAGACCGCGTTTTCGGCCCGGGCGCTTGGCGAAGCCACCCAGTCGGCGACCCTCTGGCGCGAACTGGCACCGCAGTCGGCCGAAGCCGCCCAGGCGCTCGAAGCGCTGTGGCTCAATACCGGCCGGCTGACCGAAGTCGAGCCCCTGCTTCGCGAGCGGCTGGCTCGCGCGCGCGCTGACGGCACGCTGCCCGATGTCTATAACCAGCTGCAACGCTCGCTTGCCCGCACTGCCGATCGCAAAGCCGCCTGGCAGCTGATCCAGCGCCTGAGCGAACCCGATCTCAAGGTCCCCGCCGCGCGGGTCGCACGCGCCACGCTCGCCGCCGCCGCCGAGGATTACCCGGCCGCAGTCGAGGAGGCACGACAGGCGATGCGCATGGCGCCCGATGACGAAGACGCCGTCCTGGTGGCCGCCCGCAGCCTGTGGCAGCTGCCCGACAGCAAACAGGCCGCGCTCGATCTGCTCGACGGCTACATCAAGCGGGCGCCCAAGTCGCTTGAGGCGCGTTATCTCTATGCCCGCATGCTGCTTGGCGAGGGCAAGATCGATGCCGCCCGCGCCCAGTTCGATGCCGCGCTGGCCCAGAGTCCCGACAATCCGGCGCTGCTGCTGTCGGTTGCGCAGGCCGCCTACCAGGCCAAGCAGCCTGCCGAATCCAGACGCTATCTCGAACGCTATTTCGCCCTGCCTGCTTCCGCTGCTGCGCGCGACCGGTCCACCGCCATTTTCCTGATGGCCCAGATCGCAGAAGACGCCGGCAAGACCGACGAGGCGCTCGCTTGGCTGGCCAAGGTGCCGCCCGGCGACGACTTCATGGCGGCAACCGCGCGCCGCGCGATGCTGCTGAGCAAAGCCGGCCGAATCGATGAAGGCCGCGAACTGCTTCGCACCACCCCGGCCGGGTCGGCGCGCGATCAGACCCTGCTGGTGACCGCCGAGGCCCAGCTGCTGCGCGATGCTGGCCGCAACCAGGACTCCTTCGACGTCCTGGGCGCCGCGCTCGCCAAGTCGCCCGACAACGCCGACCTGCTCTACGACTACGCGATGGCCGCCGAGAAGATCGACCGCTTCGCGGTGATGGAAACCTCGCTTCGCCGACTGATCGAGTTGCGCCCCGATCAGCCGAATGCCTACAACGCGCTCGGCTACACCATGGCCGATCGGGGTATCCGGCTCGATGAAGCCCGCACGCTGATCGAAAAGGCCCTGTCGATCGCGCCGAACGACGCCCACATTCTCGACAGCATGGGCTGGGTGCTCTACCGGCAGAAAGACAGTGCCGGAGCCTTGCGCTACCTGCGCCAGGCCTACGCGATCCTCCCGGAGGTCGACATCGCCGCGCACCTGGGCGAAGTGCTCTGGACCGAAGGCAAACAGGACGAAGCGCGTCAGGTGTGGCGTGAGGGCCGCACCCGCGAGCCCAACAACACCACGCTTCGCGAAACGCTCGTTCGCCTGAATGTCACCCTCTGAGCGGCGGCGTCCACCGCTTATCACCGGGCTGATCACCAGACTGCTCAATCCACTGCTCACACTGCTGGTCGCCGGCACGCTCGCCTCGGGCTGCGCGGTCACACCGCCACGCCCCCCCGTCATCGACAACACTCTGGCGCCCGAGCCGGCGCCACGTGAATGGGCAGGCCGCTTCTCGGTCTATTCACAATCAACCGGTGCCGACACGCGTCAGGATGCTGCCGTCGGGCGATTCCTGCTCACCAGTGTGCCAAGCTCCGGCGGACGAACCCTCGATCTGACGCTGCAGTCGCCGTTCGGTCAAACCCTGGCCAATGCCCGTCGTTTACCCGACGGCACGGCCTCGCTGGTGATGGCCAATGGCCGCACGATGACCGCAGGCAGCCTGGACGCTCTGCTTGAGCAGGCGATCGGCTGGCCGCTGCCGGTCGAGCGCCTGACCGACTGGCTCGATGACCGTTTCGAGCGTGTGCTGACGCGCGACAGCGCCGGGCAGATCACATCGGCCACCGACAGTGGCTGGCAGATCAGCCGCGAGCCAAACCGCTGGATGCTGGTCAGACCACGCCCCGACGGCGAGCTGCGTGTCGTGCTGGTCCTCGACCGCTGACCGCAGCCATCGCTGCTACACCCGGCATCAACGACTCACCGCATCGCTCGTTTCCGCATCAATAGACCGCCATCATGCTGACCGATATCCGCTACGCACCTGCACCGGCCAAGCTCAACCTCTTCCTTCATGTCATTGGTCGACGCGCCGACGGTTATCACGAGCTCGAAACCGTCTTTCAGCTGATCGACCTCTGCGACCGGGTGCACCTGCATCGTCGTGACGACGGCGAGATCCGCCGGATCGGGGCGATCCCCGGCGTGCCGGTCGAATCCGACCTCGTGGTCCGCGCGGCACGCCTGCTTCAGCAAGCCAGCGCCAGCCCGCTGGGCGTCGACATCGGTCTTGAAAAACACATCCCGATGGGTGGTGGGCTGGGCGGCGGCAGCTCGGACGCCGCCACGGTGCTGATGGGGCTCAACCGCCTGTGGGCGCTTCACTGGCCGTCGGAGCAACTCGCCGCACTCGGTCTGGCGCTCGGCGCCGACGTCCCTTTCTTCATTTTCGGGCGCACCGCCTACGCCCGCGGCGTGGGCGAGCAGCTGCAGCCGCTTGAGCTGCCACCGTCCTGGTTCGTGGTGGTCGCCCCGCCGGTTGCGGTCGCCACCGGCGAGATCTTCGCCGACCCCGATTTGACACGTCATACCGAACCCCTCAAAATCGACGGTCTTTCGCGGGTCACACGCGTCTGGCAGGGCAGAAATGACCTCCAGTCGGTTGTGGTCCGGCGGTTTCCGGAAGTGGCGTCAGCATTGGCGTCTTTGCAGGAAGCCGCCCGCGCGCTGGGGCTCGACCCCACGCTGGCCCGGATGTCCGGATCAGGTGCGTGCGTGTTTTACCCCGCTTCGACCGAGGCCCTCGCTGGGCAGATGGCCGGAGCATTGCTGCGCAGCGAGGCTGGAGTGGTCCGTGTCTGTCACGGTCTGGTTCGGCACCCGTTGGGGAGTCGCCAAGTTGGTCAAGGCACCGGATTTTGATTCCGGCATGCGAGGGTTCGAGTCCTTCCTCCCCAGCCCGATAGTTACGGAAAACGATGATGCAGCGGCCCATAACCAGTTCTTCCGAGACCCTGCGCCCTGAAGGCCTGATGGTCTTCACCGGCAACGCCATTCCGCAACTGGCCGGGGCGGTGGCCGACAATCTCGGCATCCAGCTCGGCAAGGCCACCGTCGGGCGCTTCTCCGACGGCGAAGTCATGGTCGAGATCCTCGAAAACGTCCGCGGCAAGGATGTCTTCGTGCTGCAGTCAACCTGCGCACCCACCAACGACAATCTCATGGAAGTGATGGTGATGGTCGACGCGCTCAAGCGCGCTTCTGCCAGCCGCATCACTGCCGCCCTGCCTTATTTCGGCTATGCCCGCCAGGATCGCCGCGTGCGGTCCTCGCGAGTGGCGATCAGCGCCAAGGTGGTGGCCAACATGCTCGAGGTCGCCGGCGTCGACCGCGTCCTGACCATGGACCTGCATGCCGACCAGGTACAGGGCTTCTTCGATATCCCGGTCGACAACATCTATGCCTCGCCGCTGCTGCTGGCCGATGTGGCCAAACGCAATCTTGACGATTGCATCGTCGTGTCGCCCGACGTCGGCGGCGTGGTGCGCGCGCGCGCCCTGGCCAAGCAGCTCGGTACCGATCTGGCGATCATCGACAAGCGCCGTCCCAAGGCCAACCTGTCTGAGGTCATGAACCTGATCGGCGAAGTCCGCGATCGCACCTGCATCATCATGGACGACATGGTGGATACCGCCGGCACGCTGACCAAAGCGGCCGACGCGCTCAAAGCCGAAGGCGCCACCCGCGTGCTGGCCTATTGCACCCACCCGGTGCTGTCCGGCCAGGCGATCGAGCGCGTGACCAGGTCCTCGCTCGACGAACTGGTCGTCACCGACTCAATCCCGCTGAGCGAGGCCGCGCAGGCCTGCTCCAAGATCCGCGTGATCAGCTGTGCGGCACTGCTGGCCGAAACGATATTGCGCATCAACCGCGCCGATTCGGTGTCGTCGCTCTTTAACGACGAAGATTTCTGAGTTTCAACAGGCCCCCTGCGGCCTGTCAGTGAAATGCCCGCGTTTTGCGGGAGGTTCCCGCCAGTCCGGCGGGCTGTGCAAACCTGGCACTCTGGTCGCGGAGGCTGGGATTTATAAGGAGTTGCGATGAAAGTCGTCGCGAAAACACGTACGGTGCATGGTTCGGGTGCGAGCCGCCGACTGCGCCTTTCGGGCAAAGTGCCCGGCATCATCTATGGCGGCAACGGTGAACCCTCCGCCATCGAAATCGACCATAACCCGCTCTATCACTCGATGCGGGTCGAGGCCTTCCATTCGTCGATCCTCGACATGGAACTCGACGGCAAGTCAGAGCAGGTGCTGCTGCGCGACGTGCAGTGGCATGCCTTCAAGCAGCAGGTCATGCACATCGACTTCCAGCGCGTGGCCGCCGATCGCAAGATCCACATGAAAGTGCCGCTGCACTTCTCCAATCAGGAGATCTCGCCGGCGGTCAAGCAATCCGCTGCCATCGTCAGCCACATCCTGACCGAGATCGACGTGAGCTGCCTGCCGGCCAACTTGCCCAAGTTCATCGCGGTCGATCTGTCCGGCCTGACTGCCGGCCATCCGCTGCATCTGTCCGATATCACGCTGCCAGAAGGCGTGACTGCGGTCCTGCACGGCAACGACAACCCGGTCCTGGTGGTGGCCACCGTCAAGGGCGGCGGCGATGCCGAAGAGGCCCCGGCCGCTGCAGCCGCACCGGCCGCCAAGCCGGCTGCCAAGGCACCGGCCAAGAAGTAAGCCTGGCCATGCGCGGTCCGACCTCCTCGGATCGCGCGCTGCAGGACACTGACCCGGCATGACCCCGATCCGCCTGATCGTGGGCTTGGGCAATCCCGGCCCCGAGCACGAAACCGACCGCCATAACGCCGGTTTCTGGCTGGTCGACGCCCTCGCGCGTCAGGGGGGCGGCGCATGGCGCAGCGAGTCGCGCTTTCATGGCGAACTCGCCCGCCTGAAGATCGGCGAACACGATCTGCTGCTGCTCAAACCGCAGACCTACATGAATCGTTCGGGGCAGTCGGTGTCGTCGCTGGCCCGCTTCTATCGGATCGGCGTCGGCGAAATCCTGGTCGCCCACGATGAACTAGACCTCGCTCCCGGCACGCTGCGCCTCAAGCGCGGCGGCGGCAGCGGCGGGCACAATGGCCTGAAGGACATCAGCGCCGCCATGGGCAGCCCCGACTACGGACGGCTTCGCATCGGCATCGGTCATCCGCGTGATCTCTATCCTGGCCGCGAAGTCATCGACTTCGTGCTCGCCCGCCCCTCGCGCACCGAGCAGCAGCTGATCGACGACCGAACGAATGCCGCACTCGAACTGATGCCGCTGCTGGTGCAGGGGCACTGGGAGCGGGCCGGACAAAAGCTGCACACCCCGCCACCCAAGCCGGCAGCGCCCCCGGGCAGCCCGGGCCCATCGACAGCCCCGCCGACCACGCCATCGGCGACATGAGCAGCCGTCGGCCGATCATCCACTGGATGGACGGCACCGTCCTGATGCTGATCTTCGGTATCCTGTACGCGAGCCTTGCGCGCTACGGCCGCATCGACTGCAGCAACGCGCCCGAATCAATGCTGCGCGAATCCCTGTCCATCTCCGGTTCGGACGCACTCGGCAACGTCTTTGCCTACCTGCTTCTGGGCGCGGCACTGGCTTTTGCCCATGCGCAGCGGCTCGCGCTCGCGCACGACAATTCCCAGCGCGCCCAGCGCCCAAACAGCGCAGCCCGCGAGCTTGCCTCGGCAGCCTGGGCAATCGGCGCCTGCATGCTGCTGTCGTTATCGATGGAGGCGGTGCAGACCTGCCTGAGCGAACGACTCTCGTCGGCCTGGGATCTTTTTTACAACACCAGCGGCGCCGCGCTTGGCTGGTTCGGCGCGCGCGCCGTGCAGCCCGCCTGGAACCTGGTCGAGCAGCGCCCGACAATGCGCCCGCAGCAGGTCAAGCTGCTCGCCGTGGTGCTGGTGGCAGCACTCGGCTGGCTGATCGAAGACACCGCGCCCTGGGTGCCCCGCCTCGATGCCATGCTGATGCGCGCCAATCTCAAGGCCACCTGGATCGCGTTTGCCACCGGCCGGCTCGATGCATGGCGCCTGATCGGCCATGGCGGCGAATGGCTGGCCCTGGGACTGGCGCTGTCATTACCCCGGCGCGATGCATGGCTGCCAGTCGTGGGGCTGTCTGCCCTGGCCGCACTGGCAATGGGATGGCGGCTGATGCTCCCGGGCACGATGCCGCTTGGCCCCGAAAGTCTGTTGACGCTGCCGGCCGCACTGCTGGTGGTGGTGGTGATCCTGCGATCGAGCTTTCGCACACGCGCCGCACTGACCCTCATCGCAGCGATCGTGGCGGTCAGCGCCTACCAGCTCAAGCCGGGCTTGGGTCTGACGATGCCCTTTCAGTGGCGCATTCAGCTTCTGCAAGGCAACCCGATTGCGGGGATGCAGCTTGCGGCCTTTTTCGGATGGTTCGGCATGACGGTTGTGGCCGCAGGCAAGGTGCTCAGCGGCCGGACGCTGGTCTGGGTGATTGCTGCAAGCGCCATCACCGCCTTGCTTGAATGGTGCCAGACGATGATTCCGGGCCGAACGGCCGATCTGTCGCCCACCTTCATGACGCTGGCGGGCGCGGGCCTTGCCGCCGGCATGTTGAGCGCAAGCCGGGTTGTCGCCGGGCCCAAGGACACCCCGGCCATCGACGACAAGCCAGCACCCGACATTTCAAGAGCGACACGCATTGCGTCATGAGCCCGCGGGTATACTCGCGCACGCCATTTTTTTCAGTCTTTTGTCAGTCAACCTTGCATTACAACAAAGAGGATCTTATGCGCCAACTCCCCCTGCAACTTCTCGTGGTCGCCGCCCTGTTCTCCACCGCGCTGCCGCTGGCTGCACAAACGACGCAAACCATGGTCGAAGGCCGCGGCGCCGCTGAAGTCGTGACCGTCAAGGCGCGCGTCGATTCGATCGACAAGACCACCCGCCGCATCGGCCTGACCGGACCCGAGGGCCGCTCGATCTCGGTGGTCGCCGGCCCCGATGTGCGCAACTTCGATCAGATCATGGTCGGCGACACAGTCGTGCTCAAGCATCTCCACGCACTGGCGGTTGACCTGATCAAGCGCCCGGGCAGCGACGGCATCCGCGAAATGGTTCAGCGCGAAGGCGTGATGGTCTCCCCGCAGGGCGGCATGCCTGGCGCGATCGCCGGCCGCGAAACCATCATCATCGCCAACGTGTGGTCGGTCGACAAGAAGCGCCAGACCGTGACCCTGCGTGGTCCTCGCGACGGCCTGAGGGAATTCAAAGTCAAGGATCCGGCCAGGATGGCCGCGGTTCAGGTCGGCGATCAGGTCGAACTGAAGTTTGTTGATGCAGTGGCGGTTGCGGTCACCCGCGTCGCCAAGTAAGTCTCAGCCAGACCTCGCGAAATCGCGATCGGCAACTGCCGATCCGAGCCTTGAGCGACCGCCGGCTTTCATCACGGAAGTCGGCGGTTTGCTTTTTCCGGATCCGCTGCGATTCGGGCCGCATCCTCTGCGGCGATACAATCGACCTTTAACCGGTGTGCGGACAGTATCTCAATGAGTCTTCAATGCGGCATCGTCGGACTGCCTAATGTCGGCAAGTCCACCCTCTTCAACGCCCTGACCAAGGCCGGGATTGCGGCCGAGAACTATCCGTTCTGCACGATCGAGCCCAATGTCGGCATCGTCGAGGTGCCCGACCCGCGCCTGGCGCTGCTCGCGGCCATCGCCAAACCCGAGCGGGTCCTGCCGGCAGCGGTCGAATTCGTCGACATCGCCGGCCTGGTGGCCGGTGCCTCGAAAGGCGAGGGGCTGGGCAACCAGTTCCTGGCCAATATCCGCGAGACCGATGCGATCGTGCATGTGGTGCGCTGCTTCGTCGACGAGAACGTGGTGCATGTCTCGGGCAAGGTCGACCCGCTCTCCGACATCGAAGTGATCAACACCGAACTGGCGTTAGCCGACATGGCCAGCGTCGAGAAGGCGCACTCGAAATACACCAAGCAAGCGCGCTCGGGCGGTGACAAGGAAGCCGCGCGCATGCTGCCCCTGCTCGAGCGCTGCCTGGCGGTCCTCAATGAAGCACGGCCAGTGCGCTCGATCGATTTCGATGCCGACGACCTGGCGCTGCTCAAGCCGCTGTGCCTGATCACCGCCAAGCCGACGATGTATGTCGCCAACGTGCGCGAAGACGGCTTTGAAAACAATCCGCACCTCGATGCAGTGCGCAACATGGCGCAGGCCGAAAAGTCGGTGGTTGTGCCGGTGTGTGCCGCGATTGAGGCCGAGATGGGCGACATGGAAGACGAGGACAAGGCGGTCTTTCTGGCCGACATGGGCATGACCGAGCCGGGTCTGAATCGCGTGATTCGCGCGGCCTACACCCTGCTCGGCTTGCAGACCTACTTCACCTGCGGCCCCAAGGAAGTCCGCGCCTGGACGGTTCGCGTCGGCGCGACCGCGCCGCAGGCCGCCGCGGTCATCCACACCGATTTCGAGAAGGGCTTCATCCGCGCCGAGACCATCGCCTACAACGACTTCATTGCCTGCAAGGGCGAGTCGGGCGCGAAAGAAAAAGGCAAGATGCGGCTTGAAGGCAAGGACTATGTGGTGCACGACGGGGATGTGCTGCACTTCCGGTTCAACGTCTGACTGGACGTCCTTCCTGGCGTCGCTGTCGCCGCCGGAGCGCTTGGTTTGTGGCGGGGAGGGAAGGCTGCCCGGGGCGCCCTGCCGGTCATGAGGAATGGAAGACCGCAGCCGGCCAGAAGCGGACGTTAAAGAGTCTTCTCTAAAGCGGACATCCTTTCAGCGGCGCAGATTTTCAAAGGCTTCAAATTCCCAGCCTCGCATCGCAAACAGGAGGGTGTAGCCGGCACGCTCCTTTTCGGCGAGCCTTTGATCGGCGAGGTGCTGTTGAGAAAAGTCTTGTGCCAGACGCTGCATCCGTTCAACGAATGACGGTGCCAGGCTGCGGCTAATAGAGCCGTGTGCCAGCACCAGTCCTTCGCCGTGACCGTCAAAGGCGCCGGAAAAGTAATCATGCAACGCATGATTGCGGAAGTAGTTCATGACCGGACCATGTGGCCGCCAACGGAAGGTTTTGGCGAGCTTGAGCCGATAGCGATTCAGTGGCTTGAGTTCGATGACGCCGATGTGGTCGAGTCTTACGAAGTACTTGGTGCACTCCGCTGTGCTCAACCGGTAAGTCGACACGATCTGTTCCTGCGTCCACTGGCTCAGCACGCAGATGGCCACCAGCAGCAGTTTCAGGTCCGCGACGACGGCTTTTTCCTGCGCCTGCGTAAGTTCGACGAGCAATGGCTGGGCGTCGGCAACCCGTCTGGCGAGCTCAGCAAATTCGAGCCTGAGCACTCGGCAGATTGCGTCGATACGCGACAGAGACATATCGCCCTTGGCCAGCATCCGTTTGACGCTGGACTCCGCCATTCCCATCCGTTTCGCCAGATCGGCGTAGGTCATCTCTGCGGCCTTGAGTTCCTTCTTCAAGGCGAGAACGAGATCCGCGGTAGTGCTCATCGTGAAACCTTTCGAGGTGGAGCGAATTTGCCTGAATCGATCAAAAGTATCGATAAACAATACTATAAGATCATAAAACATCGACTTGTATAATTTTCCTATTCCAGGAGAGACGGACGCTTCAAGCTGCGGTTCATTCTTACTGCTGGAGCTGCTTCATGTGGACGTCAAATCGCTGTTTCAATCCCTGGGCTCGAACCTCTCTGTTTGTCCTCAGTGCCGCGTTCGGCTCACTGGCACATGCGGGAGAAGGCACGGATCGGCATAAGGATCAGGAATTCCGTGTGGCCGCAGGCCCCCTGTCTCCCGGGCTGGCTGTTGGTGACCTGATCTTCACCAGCGTTTCTGCCAAGCCGTTCCGCGAGGTCGCCGCAGCGACCGATTCGTGGACCAACCACGTGGGCATTGTTCTCGCCATCGATGGCAAAGAGCCGCTGATCGGCGAAAGTACCTTCCCGTTTTCCCGCACGACATCGCTCTCGAAGTTCATTGCGCGGTCTCAGAACCGCCGCTATGCGGTTGCCAGGCTCAAAACCGATCTGTCGCCTGACGAGCAACAACGCGTGGTCATCGCCGCAAAGCGGCGCGCCGGAATTTTCTACGACACAGGGTTTGACCTGTATTCCCGCCGTCAATTCTGCTCACGCTATGTGCGCGAAGTGCTGGCCGAGGCGACGGGCGTCAATGTCGGCGAGGTTCAAACCTTTGCAGACCTGCTCAAGCAACAGCCAGGGGTGAGTCTGGATTTCTGGAAGGCTTGGTATTTCGGCCGCATCCCTTGGCAAAGAGCAACTGTGACGCCCGCCAGTTTGCTTCGAAGCCCCGCATTGCAGATCGTCTTCGACACTGCAGCAAACGAGCAAGCAGTTCCACGGATTTGAATGGGCCTTTCATCAAGGAGACGTCGTCATGCTGACAACAATCTTTATCGTATTCGCGCTTTGCTTCATCCTCGAACGACTCGCACCTGGCTGGTCTTTGCCACACGTTAAAAGCTGGCCCTGGCGGGTTCTGCTTGTGAACGGCATTCAACTGTGCGTTGTCATGGTGGCAGGCTTGACCTGGGAGCGCTGGCTGTCATCCATTGCCTTGTTTCATCTGTCGGAAAAGGTTTCACCAACGGTCGGCGGATTCTTCGCATATTTCATCGCGACATTTGTCTTCTATTGGTGGCATCGCTGGCGTCACGAGATTGGCTTCCTGTGGCTGGGCTTTCACCAGATTCATCACAGTCCGCAACGCCTTGAGGTCATCACGTCCTTCTACAAGCATCCGGGAGAGATGATCGTCAACTCGATCATTGGGAGCCTGCTTGTGTACACCCTTTTAGGCCTGTCACCCGAGGCCGGTGCGGTCTACACCTTGTGCACAGCGCTCGGCGAATTTTTTTATCACACCAATGTGAAGACGCCCCGCTGGGTAGGGTTCTTCTTCCAGCGGCCCGAGATGCACCGGATCCATCATCAGCATGGACGGCACAAGAACAATTATGGCGACATCACCTGGTGGGACATGCTGTTCGGAACTTATGAGAATCCCAAAGAATGGGTTCATACCTGCGGGTTTGACGCGGACAAGGAGGAACAGCTAGCCAAGATGCTTCTGTACAAGGACATTCATAAAGGGAGATAGCTGCTCAAATCGATCATCCGCATGGCCAGCAGGTTCTGGATGACACTATTGGACGCGCCTCGGCGAATTATTTCCTGGGGTGCCGCTTTCGAACCTTAGTTGACACCTGCGAAAGGCTGCTTCGGAGATTTAGAACCGGAAAGTAGTCGGTTCGACCCTCGGGCTGTTTAGAAAAAAATTGAAGGTCCGCTCTAGGCGTCGGTAGCGCCAGTTTCAGGCCGATAGAAGCAGTCGTCGGATCGAACACCTCGGCCCCGAGCAGCCCTACGACCGCATGTAATTCTTTATGAACTAAACAATATCGCCGCACATTCAGGCCCATAACCTTTTACAGAATTCACCCCCAAATCGTCTATAAATCAAACGGTTAAGAGAGGAATGTTGAAGAATGTCTATTAGTAAACATTTTTAAAAATCAACCCAGGTTCAGATCGAAACAATCACAGCAGACAAACTTCACTGCGCAATGCGATTCGAAATTAGCCCTACAACAGCCAATCAATTACTTTTGTCGCTTTGGAGAGTGTAAGCGCCATCGGAAACTTTAGCCTTCCCTCTCCAATTTGCATAAGGAAACATCTTTATTAATATATAAATTAACGCGACAGGAAAAAAAAGTTGCAAAGCGAGAGTGATGCCATTTTCCAGATCGCCAAGCGGAAGGCTTTGCTTTAACATTGACGGAAATTGCTGTGCGTAGCTAGCAATTGTTAGAAAATAGCCCCAAAAGTAATTTTTAACTATTAGGTATATTTGAGTTACCATAAGAATTAACGCAAAAGCCGAAATACCTATGACAACAGTATTGTCAAAGTCAATGCCACTTATTGCAGTCACCATCCCCGAAATAAGTGCCAGAAAAAAAATAAGTTTAAATATACCCAGAAAAATTTTATGTTTATCAATAAAATTCTTGCTTGGCGAAGTTGAGACGATATCCGCGACTCTTTTATCATCGAAGCCGGCGGAAACGTATTTGTTAAAGGTTTCGCCCAATCCAGCGCCTCCAGCTAAATCACTTCTAATGCACGAAATGTCACGGAGACTTAACTTTTTATCAGTCATTGAAACCTCGATCTAATCAATTTATATTTGAATGACTTTGATTTAAATAGTTGATTTTCACTTCACTCATACAGCCTTAGCTCTTATACTTCGACATCACCAGTTTTGTTCAACCCGGACTTTATAGCTTTGCTGCTAAACATTCCGCCCGATTCTTCGATGGCCTTGCTCATGATCCACGAGGGCAGGGAAAAATTTATTGAACTGTGTAGCGGTTTCCTGCGTACTGATAGAAAGCCTCGGGAGATTCGTGGTCATGGAGGTTATTTCACACGAACCTGAGTTCGACATTTTCAACCTGAAAGTCCAACTGATATTCCACGCGGTGTAGCCGTGAAACAGTTGGCCATTCTTGCGAACAGGCGTAACGGAATTGATTGCATCGAGTAATGTGGTGCCGGCGGAATGCCGAACATCGTAAAACTCAGTGACTTCCTTCACGACCAATTGTGCAAGAGCGGATCCGCCAAATGCCATGAGAGCGACAGCGAACAATGGCTGATGCATGCGAGAACCTGAGCTTGTTATCGGGCCACAAATTTGGAGACGTGAGCGCGGTAAAAAGTACGTCAATCGATCACTCGCGGGCTTGTTTGCGCGATGCTCGGCTGAAACTCACAGACGTAAGGCTGCTGTTGGTTCAAGTAACCCTCGCGAGTCGAGCCTTAAAAATGTCACTGATCTACTCTGGCCATTAGGTTTCAGAGGCTGTTTGATAAAGACTTATTTAATGGCTGAATGGGTTTGCCGGACGCTTCACTCCGGCCTGTGGGGGAGTAGGTTGAAACCGATCATTGGCGTGGCAATCTTCCGACCGATCGTATGACCGGAATTGGCCGAGTGCTGGTGGCCACGCGCGACTGCTTCGGAGATGTAAAAACAGAAAGAGCTCGGTCCGAGCGCTGGGCTGCTTTGGAGAAACCTGAAGGTCCGCTTCGGGTCG
>CANKWX010000076.1 GCA_947487165.1 Burkholderiales bacterium | reverse complement strand
GGCAGCGGCGGCAGCATGGCCGGCGGTGTGGGCGGCGCGCTGGTCGGCGGCGCCCTGGGCAGCCTGATCGGTGGTGGCACCGGCAAGACGATCGCCACCGGCGTCGGTGCGGTCGCAGGCGGCATGGCCGGCAGCAACGCCGGCGGCAAGGCCGACACGAAGACAGTATGGGATGTCTCGGTGCGGTGTGAAGACGGCATCGATCGGGTGGTGCGCACCGATGTCCAGCCCTTCTATCGCCCGGGCACCAAGGTGCGCCTGGTCAACGGCATGATCCAGCCGCTCTGATCGAGCATGGTCTGATCAGCCTGGCGTGCACTCGCGTGGCCAACGCCGCGAGAGTGGCGCACCTTTGCGCCAGACGCTCACCGGGATAAAAAAGGGCTGCCCTCGGGCAGCCCTTCTTCATTGATCGGGGGATCGGTTCGCAGCCCAGGGCAGGACGCCCGGGACGGCGAACCAGGCCGAATCAAACAGGCTTGATGCGGCTGGCCTGAGGACCTTTCTGGCCCTGGGTGACTTCGAACTCGACGCGCTGGTTTTCGGTCAGAGTGCGAAAGCCTTTGGCTTCGATCTGGCTGAAATGAGCGAAGAGGTCTTCGCCGCCGCTATCGGGCTTGATGAAGCCGAAGCCCTTGGTCTCGTTGAACCATTTGACGATGCCGGTTTGCGTTGCCATCGGATACTTTCCTTGCTTGGTGACGGTCAATAAAAAACGCGAGGGCAGACGCCCTTGCGGAGCGCCCTGCTCAAGGAATGTGACCGTGGATCCGAAGCCGTAGCAGCCTTGACTTCAGGCCGCCCTAACGTGATGCCGATGGAAAACAGACGTCTTGATGCGCGAGCCCGGCGAGTGTACTCCATGCGGGATCAGTCATCTAGCACCGATTCAGCCGCCTGTCAGATCGACGGCGGCAGCCTGGTAGCCCGCTCAGCGCCTATTCGTAGGAGCCGACCTATACTCATGCTCATGGCTTCCCAAGTTGCTTATCGCAGCATCGCGGTCGACCGCGTGGCCGGCGCCCTGGGCGCCGAGATCAGCGGTATCGACCTCGCCCGCCCGCTATCGGACGAACAGCGCACCGAGTTGCGTCGCGCCTGGCTGGAGCATCTTGTGCTGTTCTTTCGCGATCAGCCGCTTGCGCCCGAGCAGTTCATGGCCTTTGCCCGCAGCATCGGGCGGCCGGTCGAATACCCCTTCGTGCGCGGCATCGAGGGCTATCCCGAGATCATCGAGGTCAAGAAACTCGAGCACGAGCGGGTGAACTTCGGCGGCATCTGGCATTCGGATACCACCTACCTCGAACATCCGCCGATGGCCTCGATACTGCTGGCCCGCGAGGTGCCGCCCTTCGGGGGCGACACGCTTTTTGCCAACATGTACCTGGCCTACGACACCTTGTCGCCCGGTCTGCGGGCGTCGCTCGATACGCTCAAGGGCGTGAGCACCTCGAGCAAGGCGGATGTCTCGAAGACCCGCGAAGACCGCATCCGCAGCGACGGCAAGGACGAAGCGAGGCAGTCCTATCAGGCGGTACATCCGGTGGTGCGCACGCATCCCGAGACCGGCCGCAGGTCGCTCTACGTGAATGTGGCGCACACCGATCGCTTCGAGGGCTGGACGCAGGCCGAATCCGAGCCGCTGCTCAGGATGCTGCATGAGCATCAGGTGCGCCCCGAACTCACCTGCCGCTTCGTGTGGCGGCCCGGATCGATCGCGCTGTGGGACAACCGCTGCGCGCTTCACAACCCGGTCAACGACTACCACGGCTATCGGCGCGTGATGCACCGGATCACCCTCGAAGGCGATCGGCCTCGCTAAGGGCCGACCGCGGCGGGCACTCAGATTGCGGGTGTGTCGCCGTCGGGTGGCGCCTCGACATAAGCAATGCTGTGCTCGACCGTCTCCCAGATATGTCGGGCGGTCGGACGCTCGCGCTCTTCAAGGATATGGCCGACCAGCCCGGCGCAGCGGCTGATCACCGCAATGCCGCGCATGACCACCTGCGGCACGCCGATCTCGCCCAGCACCGCCGCGATCGCACCGGTGGCATTGATGGTGATGTGGCGGCCGTAAACCCGGTCGACCTCGATCGACAGCGTCTTGAGTGCGGTGATGTGGCGGCCCGGCACACCCTCGCGGGCCGCCAGCTCGAAGAGCCGCGCGGGGCGCGGATCGTCGGGCTTGTGATAGGGATGGCCAAAACCATGCAGCGGACGGCGCTCGGCGCGAAAGCGCGTGGCGATGGCGGCTGCGCGCGCCTGCACGCCCTCGGGTGCGGCGAGCATTTCGTCGATCAGGACCGCGCAGCCCTCCATGGTGCCGATGAAGGTACTGCCCACACCAAGCAGGCCGGCGGCCACCGCCGACTGCAGGGCCTCGGGGGCCGAGTCGTAAATCAGGCGCGTGACGATCGCGCTTGGCGTAAAGCCATGTTCCATCAGGGTGACCAGCACCGCATCAAGCAGCACGGTCTGGGTACTGGTGGGCTTTTTGCCGAGCATCTGGAACAGGATCATCTCGGTGAACGAGAGCTTGCCGATCAGGTCATCGACCAGGCTCTCGCCGCGAATGGTGATGCTGGTGGCATCCGCCGTGCAGATCGCGGTGGTGGGGGCAGGACGATTGCTCACGCCTTCACCTCGCTGGTGTCGAATTCACTGGTGTCGCATTGACTGAGGTCGAATTCACTGAGGTCGGGTTCCTGGGTCATGCGCCAGTAATCGACGAGGCGCCACGGCATGACCGCAAACACCCTGCCCTGCGCATTGCGATACCAGTTGCGCATCCCCGGGTGCGCCCAGACCAGCTCGGCATGTTCGGCATCGACCCGCTGGTTGTAATCATCGTGCACCGGCTTTTTGACTTCGACCGAAGCCAGGCCGCCTTCGACCATCTCGCGCAGCATGGCGCAGACATAGCGCACCTGCAGCTCAGAGACGAAGATCGCACTCCCCCCGTGGGCCAGACCGGTGTTCGGGCCGGTGGTGACAAAAAGATTCGGAAAGCCCGGCACGGTCAGGCCAAGGTGCGCGCGCGGATCGTCATGGGGATTGACCTGCGACATCAGCACGCCGTCGCGACCATGGATCTCGATCGGCCACAGCATCTTGCCCGGCTCAAAGCCGGTGGCCATCAGGATCACATCGACCTCGTGGCGACGACCGGTGGCATCGACGATCACGCCGCCCTCGACATGGTCAACCGCCTCGGTGACCAGCTCGACATTAGGACGGCGCAAAGACTGATACCAGCCGTTGTCGATCAGGATGCGTTTGCCGTAGGGCGGATAGTCGGGCAGGCATTTTTCGATCAGGTCGGGGCGGCCCTCGAGCTGGCCGAGCAGATAGTCGGTGAGCTGCTGGCGCTGGCGGTCGTTGCGGTAGTTCATCGAGCGCTCGGGCGTGGCCCAGCTGGGGTCGCGCCGCACGGTGGGCAGCAGGCCATCACCGAAGCGCCACATCAGGCCGACGCGATACCAGGCGTAGTAGTAGGGGATGTGCTCGAGCAGCCACTTCGACTCGGTGCTGACCGTGCCGTGATAGTCCTGGGGCGGACGCGCCCACTGGGCCGAGCGCTGGAAGATGGTCACCTGGGCAGCCTCTTGCGCCACCGTGCGCAGAAACTGCATCGCGCTCGCGCCGGTGCCGATCACGCCGATGCGTTTGCCGGCGAGCGGGACATCGGAGCGCCAGCGCGCCGAGTGCCATGAGGGGCCGGGGAAGGTCTCGATGCCCTTGATGGCACCGAGTTTGGGAATGTTGAGAAAGCCCATCGCGGTGACCACCGCGTCGGCCCAGCGGGTGCGCAGACTGCCGTCGGCTTCGCGAGTGGTGACTTCCCAGCGGCGGGTGTCCTCGTGCCAGTGCATCGAGATCACCTCGACACCGAGTTCGATGTGCTGGCGCAGATCGAGGTCGGCTGCAATCTTGCGCTGATAGTCGAGCATCTCGTCGCGCTTGGAGTAGTTGCTGCTCCAGTCGAAGTTGGGCGCAAACGAATACGAATAGAAGTGGTTCGGCGTATCGACGCCGGCCTCGGGATAATTGTTCTCGAACCAGGTACCGCCGACCTCGGTGTTCTTGTCGACCACCTCAAAGGCGAGGCCCATCTGCTTGAAGCGCCAGGCGGCGCACAGGCCGGTGAAGCCGGCACCGATCACCAGCACCTTGAAGTCGGCCAGGCGCGCAGGCTTGCCCGGCGTGCGCCAGTCGATGCGCCGGTCGCGAAAGCCCATTTCCTCGAGGGCCATCGGCGCGTATTCGGCGGGCACGCGCTCGCCCAGGCATACGCTCATCATCTCGACCAGTTCGGCCTCGGAGGGCGGCGGCGGCAGGCTGCGCGCGCCGCTGTCGAGTTCGTCGAGCACGGTGGCCAGACTGTCGCGGATGGTCTGCTGGACCTGCGGCGACAGGCCGCCACTGGGCTCGGCAAAGATCGAGATGTCGCGCTTGGGCAGGAAAGGCTCCTGTAGCCATGCCGGGTCGCGGGTGATCTGGGCCAGGCACATCAGCAGCGTCGGGACCGACGCTTCCTTCAGTGCAATGTCTCGCTGGATTCTGTTCATTTCGGGTTCCCTGTAAATCGATCGGACTTGACCTGGATGCCGGCGGCTTCGCGGTCCCAGGTATCGGCGGTCACGCCCTGCTGACGCAGTTCGTGTTTCATGACCTTGCTGGTCGCGGTCTTGGGCAGCTCGGGCAGGACCCGCACATAGCGCGGGATCATGAAATGCGCCATGCGCGGGCGCAAGAAGTCGAGCAGCGCTGCCGGGTCGATCAAATGGCCGTCAACCGGCGCGACCACCACCAGCACATCCTCCTCGCTCATCTCGTTGGGCACGCCGATGGCCGCGACTTCGCGCACCGCAGGATGGGCGAGCACATCGGCCTCGACCTCGAAGGACGAGATGTTTTCGCCGCGACGGCGGATGGCGTCCTTGATGCGATCGACGAAGTAGTAGTAGCCCTCGGCATCCTTGCGAAAGGCGTCGCCGGTGTGAAACCAGCCGTTGCGCCAGGCCGCGGCGGTGGCCGACGGATTCTTGTAGTAGCCGCTGTTCATGCCCCAGGGCCGATCGGTGCGCACCAGCATCTCGCCCACCGTGCCGATCGGCACCTCGCAGTCGTGGTCGTCGACCAGCCGCACATCGACCCCTGCACGCTGCTTGCCGCAGGTGCCGCGTACCAGCGGATTGGGCTCGGAGATGATCGGGGTGGAGATCTCGGTCATGTTGAAGATGGTGTAAACCTCGCAACCGAAGCGCTTTGAAAACGCCGCAATATCACCGGCCAGCGGCACCATGAAGACCAGCCGTAAGGGCGTGTCGGCATCATCGGCCCGCTCGGGAAGCTTCTCGAGAAAGCTCGCCATCACGCCCAGCAGAAAAGTGGCGGTGGTCCTGGTGCGGCGCACGGTATCGAGGAAGGTGGCGGTATCGAAGCGATCGATGAAGGACACCGAGCCGCCGCGCACGAACATCACGAAGACCACACCCATGCCGCCGATATGAAAGAGCGGCATGTTGACCAGGAAGCGGTCTTCGCCGGTCACGCAGGTCCAGGTCTCGGGGCCGGCATTGGTGTAGATGTGCAGGTAGGACGAGAGCACGCCCTTGGAGGGCCCGGTGGTGCCCGAGGTGTAGATGATCGACTGCGAATCCCAGGGCTCGATCGGGCGCGCAGGCGGCGCGAGCGTGCCGCTTTCCGGCAGCAGCACATCGGCATAGAAGTGCGTGGGCAGGCCCGGGCAGGCCCGGCGCTCGCCGACCACCACCGCGGCCTTGAGCGAGGCCAGCGGCACGCCTTCAAGGCGGGGCGCCAGATCGGCATGCACGATCGCAAGCTTCGCATCGGCATTGTCGATCACATGCGCGAGCACCGCGCCCTTGTAGGCGGTGTTGATCGGCACGAAGACCGCGCCGAGGTAATTGATCGCGAAGAACACCCGCAGATGCTCGCGGCTGTTGGGCAGCCAGACCAGGACATGGTCGCCCTGCGCCACACCGAGCTGCTGCAATCCGATCGCGGTCTGGATCACCATCGTTCGCAAGTCGCGATAGGTCCACTGCTCGCCGTTGTCGCCGAACTCGATATAGACCTTGTCGGGGCACTCGCGCTCGAAGCGGTCCATTAGATCACGGGTAACCACCCGGTCGCGGGCCGGTACGCGCGGGTCGGTGGTCGGCGCGCGCTGCGGACCAGGCAACACCTCGAAGGGTGATGGGGCGATGGCACTCATGTCAGGCACTCCCTGCCGGTGCACCCACCAGCCGCAATGTGAAGGTCGCCATGCGATCACCGATCGCCTCGGGCGACAGACGTCCGTCCTGCCGATACCAGATGTAGATCCAGCTGATCATGCCGCCGATGGCAAGCGAAGCGGTGCGCACGTCGTCGACCCTGAATTCGCCGGTGGCCACGCCGGCCTCGATCAGCGCCGCGAGCTCCGCATCGAAGCGGCCCTTGAGCTGGTTGATCTCGCGGGTCGCCTCAAGCGGAATGAAGGCTTCTTCGCGAAAGAAGACCGCCGAGCCGGCCTGATGACGGATCACCGCGTCGGTGAAACGATGGGCAAACAGGCTCAGCTGATCGGTTCGCGTGCCGCCGGCCTGACGCGCCTGCTGCAGGGCATCAAGAGAGCGGTTGAGCACTCGCAGCGAGATGTCGATCAGGATGTCGAGCTTGCGATCGTAGACCGCATAGAGCACCGGCTTGGTCACCGAGAGCGCCTCGGCAACTGCCTCCATGCTGGTGCCGCGATAGCCTCGCTCATAGAACAGGCGCTCGGCATGTTCGAGGATGAGTTCCTTTCGGACAGTCTTGATTTCTTCGCTGATGGTCATGCTGGCAGGCATTGTGGCGTCGGATGAAAGGGTGGATGGATGGATGGGGGGACGTGTGGGTGAACCTGCCGGTCAGGGCTCAGGCAGCGAGCTGATCGCAGGCCTGCTTCTGCAGCAGGAAGCGCTGGATCTTGCCGGTGGTGGTGCGCGGAAAATCCACCACAAAATGGACATGGCGCGGCACCTTGTAATCGGCCATGGCCGCCTTGCAGTGGCGCACGAGTTCATCGCGGGTGAGGGTCTCGCCTTCGTGCAGCTGCACGAAGGCACAGCCCACTTCGCCGAGCCGGCGATCGGGCACACCGACCACCACCGCCTGCCTGATCTGCGCCATGCCCTGCAGTACGCGCTCGATTTCGGCCGGATAGGCGTTCGAGCCGCCGACGATGAACATCTCCTTGAGGCGCCCGGTGATCTTGAGATAGCCGGCCGCATCGAAGACGCCCAGATCGCCGGTGCGAAACCAGCCATCCGGCGTGATGGCTTCGGCGGTCGCCTCGGGGTTCTTGTAGTAGCCCTGCATGACCAGATGGCCGCGTACCCTCACCTCGCCGACCTCTCCCACCGGCAGCGGCGCGCCGCTGGCCGGATCGCAGACAGCGACCTCGAAGTCGCCGATCGGCCGACCCTTGTTGTCGCACAGGATCTCGAGCGGCGCATCGGCCTCGCTGAAGACCGTGGCCGCGGTGGTCTCGGTCATGCCGTAGACCGCCTGCAGCGACTGCAGGCCGAGTTCGTTGAGAGACGCCATCGCGACGTCGGGGGTGACCGGCGCGCCGCCGATCCAGGCTGATTTCAGACAGGAGACGTCGCGCGGTATGCGGCGGATCGAATCGAGGCAGTCGATGAAATGGGTCGGGATGCCACCGAAGATGGTCACCCGCTCGTGCTCGATGGTCTCGAGTGCCTCGTCGGGAATCCAGTGCGGCAGGGTGACCAGGGTGCAGCCAAGCAGGATGGTTGGAAGGCAGGCAGTGAAGGCGCCTGCCACGTGATAGAACGGCATGTGGCCGAGGATCACGTCACCCGGCACGATGTTCATGACCCGGGCGACATTGGCCGCATTGCGCAGCACGATGTGGCCGTGCATCGCACCCTTGGGATGGCCGGTGGTGCCCGAGGTGTAGACGATGATCACCGGATCGGCTGCATCGACCGGCGGCAGTGTGGCGCCGGCCGCGATCCGGCGGACGCCCTCGGCGCGCAAGGCCTGCAGGTGGGTCGTGCCGGGCTCGTCGACCGCCCCCCACATCACGACCGCGCGCAGCGCCGGCAGACGCGCGCTGTGCAGTTCGCCCGGCGTGCAGGCAGCCAGTTCGGGCATCAGGTCGCGGATCATGCCGGCGAAATCGACCGCCCAGAAGCGGTCCATCGCGATCAGCACGCGGGCATCCGACTGGCGCAGGATGTAGTCGACCTCGTCGGGCTTGTAGCGGGTGTTGACCGTGACCAGGACCGCGCCGACGCGGGCGCAAGCCATCCAGCAGACCACCCATTCGGGGCTGTTCGTGATCCACAGAGCGACCTGGTCGCCGCGACCGACGCCGAGTGAGCACAGACCGTGGGCGAGTTCGTCGGCCGCACGATCAAGTTCGGCAAAGCTGATGCGCTGATCGGCACCGACCAGGGCAATGCGCTGCGGAAACTGACTCGCCGTGCGACGCAGTGCCTCGCCGATTGTCAGCGTGTGCCAGTCCATGTCGAGTCTCCGTCAGTGATCGTCGATGGCGAAGAGCCCGGCAGCGCACCGGCTTGCGATCGATCGATCGGGGCGGTTGGCGCAAAGCCATACCGCTTGGTATCTGGCGATTGTGGAGCGCCCGCGCGGGTCGGTCAAGCAATGGCAACCGGACGGCCCGGGGCGGGCCGACAATGCGGCAAGCGCAGGCGTGCGCTATCGGGGCAGGTCGCTCGAACCCATCAGGAAAGCATCGACCGAATGGGCCGCCTGACGGCCTTCTCGAATCGCCCAGACCACCAGCGACTGACCGCGGCGCATGTCGCCGGCGGCAAAGACCTTGGCATGGTTGGTGCGGTAGCTGCGCTCGCCCTCGGTGTGGGCGCGGGCATTGCCGCGGGCATCGCGCTCGACACCGAAGGCCTCGAGCACCGAGGCGGCCGGCGCCACAAAGCCCATGGCAAACAGCACCAGGTCGGCCGGGATTTCTTGCTCGCTGCCGGGCACTTCGATCATCTTCATCTGGCCGCTCGACTCGTCGCGGCGCCACTCGACCCGGGCGGTGACCAGTGCACGGACATTGCCCTGGCCGTCATCGCTGAAGGACTTGGTGGTGATCGACCAGTCGCGCTCGCAGCCTTCTTCGTGCGACGAGGAGGTGCGCATCTTGGTCGGCCAGTAGGGCCAGGTGAGCGCCTTGTTCTCGTGCTCGGGAGGCTGGGGCATGAGCTCGAACTGGGTGACACTGGCCGCGCCCTGGCGGTTGCTGGTGCCGACGCAATCGCTGCCGGTGTCGCCGCCGCCGATGACCACCACATGCTTGCCGGTGGCCATCAGCTGATCGGCCACGACATCGCCGGCCACCGTGCGGTTCTGCTCGGGCAGGAACTCCATGGCGAAGTGCACGCCATTGAGCTTGCGCCCGGGCACCGGAAGGTCGCGAGGCTGCTCGGCGCCGCCGGTGAGCAGGACAGCATCGAATTGCGCCATCAGGGTCTCGGGACTGATCGTCTCGGTGGCCAGATTGGTGATGCGATCGGCAAGCGGCTGCTTGCCGACGAACACGCCGGTTCTGAAGCTCACGCCCTCGGCCTTCATCTGCTCGACCCGCCGGTCGATATGCGACTTCTCCATCTTGAAATCGGGGATGCCGTAGCGCAGCAGGCCGCCGATGCGATCGTTCTTCTCGAAGAGCGTCACGTCATGGCCGGCGCGCGCGAGCTGCTGTGCAGCGGCCATGCCGGCCGGCCCGGAACCGATCACGGCCACTGTCTTGCCGGTACGCACTGCCGGCGGCTGCGGCACCACCCAGCCCTGCTCCCAGGCCTTGTCGATGATTGCATGCTCGATCGACTTGATGCCGACCGCCTCACTGTTGATGTTGAGCGTGCAGGCCGCCTCGCAGGGCGCCGGACAGACACGGCCGGTGAACTCGGGGAAGTTGTTGGTCGAGTGCAGGACATCGATCGCCTGACGCCAGTCCTGGCGAAACACCAGGTCGTTCCAGTCGGGAATGATGTTGTTGACCGGGCAGCCGTTCTGACAGAACGGGATGCCGCAGTCCATGCAGCGGGCGCCCTGCTTGGAGGCCGCCGCGTCATCAAGGTGCAGCACGAATTCGCGCCAGTGGCGCAGCCGCTCGGGCGCGGGCTCGCTTGCCTCGTTCAGGCGCTGAAACTCGAGGAATCCTGTGACCTTGCCCATATGCTCGGCTCTCGTGGCTGATAGGTGATGAGTGATGTGTTGAATCAGGCCGGCTGACTGCTGGCGCTGGCCTTGACGGTTGCAGCCGCCATTTCGCCCAGCGCACGCCGGTATTCGTTCGGGAAGACCTTGACGAATCGGCCGCGCTGGCTGGCCCAGTCGGACAGGATCTCGCGCGCCCGAATGCTGCCGGTGGACTTGAAGTGCGTCTCGATCAGGCGCTTGAGAATCACCTCGTCGGCCTCGCCCTGGCCGCCGCGGCGCACCGCATGCCAGATACCCGTCGGGACTTTGGCCTGCTGATCGGCGGTGCTCATGACCGGCTCGAGACTGACCATCGCAGGATTACAGCGGCGATGGAACTCGCCGTCGTCATCCCAGACATAGGCCACGCCGCCCGACATGCCGGCCGCAAAGTTGCGACCGGTGCCACCGAGCACCACAACGGTGCCGCCGGTCATGTATTCGCAGCCATGGTCGCCGGTGCCTTCGACCACCGCCATCGCGCCCGAATTACGAACCGCAAAGCGCTCGCCGGCCACGCCGTTGAAGTAGGCCTCGCCCTCGGTGGAGCCGTAGAGCACGGTATTGCCGACGATGATGTGCTCGGGGCCGTAGCCACGGAAATCGTTGGCGCAGCGAACGATCACGCAGCCGCCCGACAGCCCTTTGCCGACATAGTCATTGGCCTCGCCGACCAGGTCGAAGGTGATGCCGCGGGCCAGGAAGGCGGCAAAGCTCTGACCGGCCGTGCCGTTGAACTGCGCATGGATGGTGTCGTCGGGCAGACCGGCATGGGTATAGCGGCGGGCGACCTCACCCGAGAGCATCGCGCCCACGGTGCGGTTGACGTTGCGGATCGGCAGGATGAAGCTCACCGGCTCGCCCTTTTCGAGCGCCTTGGCCGACTTCTCGATCAGCTGATGATCGAGCGCCCGGTCCAGGCCGTGGTCTTGCGTGCTGACCGCATAGCGCGCCACATCGGCGGGCATGGCGGGCACATGGAAGATGCGCGAGAAGTCAAGGCCGCGTGCTTTCCAGTGGGCGATACCGGCACGGGTATCGAGCAGATGCGTTGCGCCGATCAGGTCATCGAAGCGGCGGATGCCGAGTTGCGCCATCAGGGCACGCGCTTCTTCGGCCACGAAGAAGAAGTAGTTGACGACGTACTCGGGCTTGCCGGCAAACTTCTTGCGCAGCACCGGGTCCTGCGTGGCCACGCCCACCGGGCAGGTATTGAGGTGGCACTTGCGCATCATGATGCAGCCTTCGACCACCAGCGGCGCGGTGGCGAAGCCGAATTCATCGGCGCCCAAAATGGCGCCGATCACCACGTCGCGACCGGTCTTCATCTGACCGTCGGCCTGCAGGCGCACGCGCCCGCGCAGACGGTTGAGCACCAGCGTCTGCTGCGTCTCGGCCAGACCCAGCTCCCAGGGCGATCCGGCGTGCTTGATCGACGACCAGGGCGATGCGCCGGTGCCGCCGTCGTGGCCGGCGATGGTGATGTGATCGGACTTGGCTTTGGCCACACCGGCAGCGACCGTGCCGACACCCACTTCAGACACCAGCTTGACCGAGATCGATGCTCGCGGATTGCAATTCTTCAGATCGTGGATCAGTTGGGCCAGGTCTTCGATGGAGTAGATGTCGTGATGCGGTGGCGGCGAAATCAGGCCGACGCCGGGCACCGAGAACCGCAGTCGGGCGATGTAGTCGGAAACCTTGTGGCCGGGCAACTGCCCGCCCTCGCCGGGCTTGGCGCCCTGGGCCATCTTGATCTGGATCTGATCGGCACTGATCAGGTATTCGGCGGTAACACCGAAACGGCCGGAGGCGACCTGCTTGATGCGCGAGCGCAGAGAATCGCCGGCCATCAGCGGAATGTCCTGCTCGACCGCCTCGGGGCCGAGGATGCTGGCCATGGTGTCACCGGTCTTGATCGGGATGCCGCGCAACTCATTGCGGTAGCGGCCTTCATCTTCGCCGCCCTCGCCGGTGTTTGATTTGCCGCCGATGCGGTTCATGGCCACCGCCAGCGTGGCATGGGCCTCGGTCGAGATCGACCCGAGCGACATCGCGCCGGTGGCAAAGCGTTTGACGATCTCGGCGGCCGACTCGACCTCGTCGATCGGGATGGCGCGCGAGGGCTCGACCCGGAACTCGAAGAGCCCGCGCAGCGTCATGTGACGGCGCGACTGGTCGTTGATCAGCTGGGCGTATTCCTTGTAGGTCTGGAAGTTCCCCGATTTGGTCGCATGCTGAAGCTTGGCGATCGCATCCGGCGTCCACATGTGCTCTTCACCGCGGGTGCGATAGGCATACTCGCCGCCGGCCTCCAGCGCATTGGCCAGCACCGGATCGTTGCCGAAGGCCGAGCGATGCATGCGCAGCGACTCTTCGGCCACCTCGAAGACGCCGATGCCCTCGATGTTTGAGCTGGTGCCGCTGAAGTACTTGTCGACCAGTTCACGATTGAGGCCGATCGCCTCGAAGATCTGCGCACCGGTGTAGGACATGTAGGTCGAGATGCCCATCTTCGACATGATCTTGTGCAGACCCTTGCCGATGGCCTTGACGTAATTCTTGATCGCCTTGTCGGCAGACAGGTCGGGGCCCAGACCGGCATGCAGCTGGGTGAGGGTTTCCATCGCAAGGTAGGGATGGATGGCCTCGGCGCCGAAGCCTGCCAGCAGCGCGAAGTGATGGATCTCGCGCGCCGAGCCGGTCTCGACGACCAGGCCGGTGGCGGTGCGCAGACCGGTGTTGATCAGATGCTGATGGATCGCTGAGGTAGCCAGAAGCGCCGGAATCGGGACATGGCCGCGGTCGACCCGCCGATCGGAGACCACCAGGATGTTGTAGCCGCTTTTCACCGCATCGACCGCATTGGCGCACAGCGAGGCGAGGCTGGCCTCGATGCCTTCCTTGCCCCATTCAACCGGGTAGCAGATGTCGAGCTCATAGCTCTGGAACTTGCTGTCGGTATAGCGGCCGATATGGCGGATGCGATCCATGTCCTCGGCCGACAGGACCGGCTGGCTGACTTCGAGGCGCAGGGGCGGGTTGATGTTGTTGATGTCGAGCAGGTTCGGCTTGGGTCCGATGAAGGAGACCAGCGACATCACCAGCTGCTCGCGGATCGGGTCGATCGGCGGATTGGTGACCTGTGCAAACAGTTGTTTGAAATAGTTGTAGAGCGTCTTGTTCTTGTCGGACAGAACAGCCAGCGGCGAGTCGTTGCCCATCGAGCCGGTCGCTTCCTCGCCGTCGCGGGCCATCGGTGCCATCAGGAAGCGGATGTCTTCCTGGGTGTAGCCGAAAGCCTGCTGGCGGTCGAGGACCGAGACCTGCTCGAGCGGGCGGGTGGTATTGGCGGCCGATTCGTCGCTGCCGGGCATCGCGGCGATGTCGCTGGTGGCAACTTCCTCGAGCTTGACCCGGATGCGCTCGATCCACTGGCGATAGGGCTTGCTCGCCGAGAGTTGGTCCTTGAGTTCGGCGTCGTCGATGATGCGGCCCTGCTCAAGGTCGATCAGGAACATCTTGCCCGGCTGCAGGCGCCATTTCTTGGCGATGCGTGAATCGGTGATCTCGGGCAGCACGCCCGACTCGGAGGCCATCACCACCAGATCGTCATCGGTGACGATGTAGCGCGCCGGACGCAGACCGTTGCGGTCGAGGGTGGCACCGATCTGACGACCGTCGGTGAAGGCCATGGCGGCCGGCCCGTCCCAGGGCTCCATCATCGCGGCGTGATATTCGTAGAAGGCGCGCCGGTTGGCGTCCATCGTGGTGTGCTGCTCCCAGGCCTCGGGAATCATCATCATCATGGCCTGGGCGAGCGGATAGCCCGCCATCACCAGCAGCTCAAGGCAGTTGTCGAAGCAGGCAGTGTCGGACTGGCCGGGATAAATCAGGGGCAGCATTTTTTTCAGATCGCTGCCGAGCACCGCCGAACTCATCACGCCTTCGCGGGCCCGCATCCAGTTGTAGTTGCCCTTGACGGTGTTGATCTCACCGTTGTGAGCCAGCATGCGGTAGGGGTGGGCGAGCTCCCACGCCGGAAAGGTGTTGGTCGAGAAGCGCTGGTGCACCAGGGCCAGTGCCGAGACGACACTGGGGTCCTGCAGGTCGAGGAAGTATTTGCCGACCTGGTTGGCCAGCAGCAGGCCTTTGTAGACGACCGTTCGGGTCGACATCGACGGCACGAAATATTCCTGGCCGTGCTTGAGCCCGAGATTCTTGATCGCGTGGCTGGCGGTCTTGCGGATGACGTAGAGCTTGCGTTCGAGGGCGTCGGGGACCATGACGTCGCGACCGCGGCCAATGAAGATCTGGCGGATGACCGGCTCGGACTCGCGCACCAGCGGGCTCATCTGCATGGCCGAGTCGACCGGTACGTCGCGCCAGCCGAAGACGCGCTGGCCCTCGGCGCGCACGGTGCGCTCGAGCTCCTGCTCGCAGGCCAGCCGCGAGGCGCTTTCCTTGGGCAGGAAGATCATGCCGACGCCGTACTCGCCGGGCGGCGGCAGGGTCACGCCCTGGCGGGCCATCTCGGCGCGGTAGAAAGCGTCGGGGATCTGGATGAGGATGCCGGCGCCGTCGCCGAACAGTTCGTCGGCGCCGGTGGCGCCACGGTGATCGAGGTTGAGCAGGATCTGCAGACCCTGCTGGACGATCGAGTGGCTTCTGGCGCCCTTGATATGAGCGACGAATCCGACGCCGCACGCGTCGTGCTCGTTGGAGGGGTCGTAGAGACCCTGAGCCT
>CANKWX010000075.1 GCA_947487165.1 Burkholderiales bacterium | reverse complement strand
GGACCCACCCCCATGGACAGCCTCGATCTGCAAGTGCTCGCACAGGCCCGCGACTGGGTCAAAGCCGGCCATCCGGCCTGGCTGGTCACCGTCGGTCAGACCTGGGGGTCGGCGCCCCGCCCGGCCGGCTCGCTGCTGTGCGTGCGCGATGACGGGCAGGTGGTCGGCTCGGTGTCGGGTGGCTGCGTCGAGGACGACCTGATCGATCGGGTGCGCAACGGTGAACGCGTGAAAGTGCCGACCCGTGTCACTTACGGCATCTCGCAGGAAGAAGCGGCGCGATTCGGGCTGCCCTGTGGCGGCACGCTGCTGCTGGTGCAGGAGCCGCTGGTCGACATCACCTGGATTGACGAACTGCTCGAGCGCACCGCAAGGCACGAGCTGATTGCGCGACGCGTTGATCTGGCCAGCGGGGCGGTGAGTCTGGCTGCGGCGCAACGCGGACAAGCCTTCTCGCTCGATGAGGGCGTGATGCACCAGATCTTCGGGCCGCGCTGGCGCATGCTGGTGATCGGCGCCGGGCAGCTCTCGCGGGTGCTGGCGCAGATGGCACTTGCGCTGGACTTCGAGGTGATCGTGTGTGACCCACGCGAGGAATATCACTTGAGCTGGGACATCCCTGGCACTACGTTTACCCGCGACATGCCCGACGATGCGGTGCTGGCGCTGCAGCTCGATGCTCACAGCGCGGTGGTCGCGGTGACCCACGACCCGAAGCTCGACGACATGGTGCTGATGGAGGCGCTCAAGTCCTCGTGCTTTTATGTTGGCGCCCTTGGCTCGCGCGGCAATACCGCCAAGCGCAAGGAGCGTCTGAAACTCTTCGATCTGAGCGATGCGCAGCTCGACCGCCTGCATGGCCCCATCGGTCTGGACATCGGCAGCCGCACACCGGCCGAGATCGCGGTATCGATTCTGGCGGAGATCATCGCGGTCAAGAATGGCGTGGCGCTGCGGCAAAAAAAGCCCGCCCTCGATACCACAGCCGATAGCCAGGCCTGCGCCACCTCCCAGAACACCTAGCGGGCAGCAAGCCTCGACGCGATCGACCGCTCGTCCATCGCACTGGCTTTGACCATCGCAAACACTTGGCTGCCCGGGCGCAATCGAAGCTCGTCAATCGCCTGTCGGGTGACCAGCGCCACCAGCCGGCCATGGCCGCGCAGGGCGATCTCGACCCGGCCGATCGGCCCGGCATCGCGTCCGATGTCGGTGATCGTCCCAGCCAGTACCGTGCGAAAACTGACCTCATGCGGTTGCTGCAGAGCGAGTGCAATATCGGTTGCCCGCACCAGCAGCCTAGACGGCGCGCCAACCGTACCGATTACACCCGGCACACTGAGCGCTCCGGCGGGATGTGCAAACACCGTCAGCCCATAGTGTTCGTCGTGCGCCTGCACCCGCGCCTCGATCACCGAGACCGGCGCAAACCCGGCCGTTGATTCGCCCGGAAGGCCCGATCCATCAGCACCATCAGCATCGTCTTCACCGCCACCGCCCGTACCGCGATACCCCCGGATCGGCGCCAGCACCTCGCCTGGCGCACCACTGGCAATAACCCTTCCTGCGTCGAGCACCAGCACCTCACGGGCGATGCGGGCGACCTCATCGATTGCATGCGAAACATAGACCAGCGGACAGCGAGCCTCATCACGCAGCCGTTCGATGTAAGGCATGATCTCTGCGCGCCGCTCGATATCAAGCGCCGACAGCGGCTCATCGAGCAGCAGCAGCCGGGGCTGCGACAACAGCGCCCGCCCGATCGCCACCCGCTGACGCTCGCCCCCTGACAGGCTGCCCGGGCGACGCTCAAGCAGATGATCGATGCCGAGCATCGCCACGACGTCGTCAACGAGACCGGCTGGCCCGGCAGACGTCGAGCCCAATCCATAGCGCAAGTTGCCGCGGACATCGAGATGCGGAAACAGCAGCGCGTCCTGAAAGACCATGCCGATTCGGCGGCGGTGCGCCGGCACGAAGCGGCCGCGCTCGATATCGAGCAGGACCTCGCCATCGACCACGACACGACCGCGATCGGGCTTGAGCAGACCCGCCAGTATTGCCAGCACCGTCGACTTGCCGGCACCCGAGCGTCCGAAGAGGGCAAGCGCCTGGCTGTCGCTGGCAAAGCGGCAATCGAAGCGAAAGCCGCCCCGGTCGATGAAGGCCTCGAACTCGATCACGACAGCCCTGAGACCCTGCGCCGCACCCGCCGCGCCAGCCACTCGGAACCTGCCAGCGCCACAAAGGACAGCAGCACCGAGACCGCAGTCAGGCGCAGCGCGCCGGCGTCGCCGCCCGGCGTTTGCGTGGCGTTGTAAAGCGCGGCCGACAGAGTCTGGGTCTCCCCGGGAATATTGGCAACGAAGGTGATGGTGGCGCCGAATTCGCCGAGTGCTTTGGCAAAACACAGGACCGCGCCGGCCAGCACGCCAGGCAGGGCCAGCGGCAGGGTGATGGTGGCAAAGGCGCGCAGCGGCGAGGCGCCGAGTGTGGCGGCGGCTTTTTCGAGGCGCGGATCGATCGCCTCGACCGACAGCCGGATCGCCCGCACCATCAGCGGAAACCCCATCACCGCGCAGGCGAGCGCCGCACCGGTCCAGCGAAACGAGAACACCAGACCGAGGTGCGATTCGAGCCACTCACCGAGCGGGCCACGTCGCCCGAAACCGATCAGCAGCAGATAGCCCACCACCACCGGAGGTAGCACCAGCGGCAGATGAACCAGACTGTCGAGCAGCGACTTGCCGACGAACCGACCGCGTGCCAGCAGCAGCGCCACTGCCAGTGCCAGCGGCAAGGCCGCGATCGTGGCGACCGCGGCCACCTTCAGGCTCAGGCGCAGCGCCATCCATTCGTCGACGCTCAGTTCGAACACAGACCGCGCTCCGGGCCAAGGGCGCTCAGGGCACCGGAGCGATGAACCCGCGCGCGCTCAGCAGGGAAGCCGCAGCCGGGGAGCGCAGGAAAGCGGCAAAGCGGGCAGCGCTGTCGGCGCTGCCGAGCGGGCCGCTGGCATCGGACGAAGGCGCGCGCGCCGCCAACGCCATCGGATAGACGATCGGCGCATGCGTGTCGGCAGGAAAAACCGAGAGCACCTTCACAGCCGGTTCAGCACGCGCATCAGTGGCATAAACGATACCCACCGGCGCCTCGCCGCGGGCCACCAGAAGCAGCGCCGCGCGCACATTCTCGGTCATGGCCAGACGCTGCGACACCGACGACCAGACGCCAAGCGACTCGAGCGCCGCCCGCGCATAACGGCCGGCCGGCACGGTGCGCACATCGGCCACAGCCAGACGACCCGATGCGCCGAGCGCACCGGCGAGATCGAATCGTGGTGCTGCCTGCAGGCTCAGAGGTGAACCGGCGGCAGACACCAGAACCAGACGATTGCCTGCGAAGTTGCCCCGCGATCCGGGTTGCACGCGGCCGCTTTGCTGCAGGGTGTCCATCCATGCCTGATCGGCGCTGATCACCAGATCGAAGGGCGCGCCATGCTCGATCTGTCTGACCAGAGTCGGTGTACCGCCATAGGCGATCACCGGTGGCGAGCCGCCTTGAGCGACCCAGGCACGCGCCAGATCATCGAGCACCTCCTTCAGGCTGATCGCGGCCAGCACGCGCGGGCCGGTCTCGGCCGCGCTCGCGCCGGCAAGGCCCGCAGTCGATGCGGCGACGAATCCGAGCGCTAATGCAAATGCTCTCGTCAACAGAAGACGGCGCAAGGGTGTCTCGCGAAACCGATTCTCACAAAACCGATTTCCGGGAAACCCGGCGCCGCCGCACCGGCCGGCGGCCGAAGACTCGGATCGGGTCGCGGGCTGCGGCGTCGGGCTCACGTGGCCTGCCTCAGGTGTTCTGAACCACGATCGACGGAAACTTCGACGACATGTCCTTCGCAGTCTCGGCCACCTTGACCGCCATGCGACGGGCAATCTGCCGGTAAGCCGCCGCGATCGCGCCATCGGGCTCGGCGATCACCGTGGGACGACCCGAGTCGGTCTGCTCGCGGATGCGGATATCGAGCGGCAGTCCGCCGAGATACTCGACGCCGAAATCACTGGACATGCGCGCGCCGCCGCCCTGACCAAAAATGTGTTCGGCATGGCCGCACTGCGAGCAGACATGGATCGCCATGTTCTCGACGACTCCCAGGATCGGGATGCCGACCTTCTCGAACATCTTCAGGCCCTTGCGGGCATCAAGCAGCGCGATGTCCTGAGGCGTGGTGACGATGATCGCGCCGGTGACGGGGATCTTTTGCGACAGGGTCAGATGGATGTCGCCGGTGCCCGGCGGCATGTCGATGATCAGGTAGTCGAGATCGCGCCAGTTGGTGTCGCGCAGCAGCTGCTCCAGCGCCTGGGTGACCATCGGGCCGCGCCAGACCATCGGCGTGTCGGGCTCGATCATGAAGCCGATCGAGCTGGCCTGGATGCCGTGGCCCTCCATCGGCTCGAGGGTCTTGCCGTCGGCCGTCTCAGGGCGCCCGGTGATGCCGAGCATGGTCGGCTGCGAGGGACCGTAAATATCGGCATCGAGCATGCCGACATTGGCGCCCTCGGCCGCAAGCGCCAGTGCGAGATTGACCGCGGTGGTGCTCTTGCCCACGCCGCCCTTGCCCGAGGCGACCGCGATGATATTGCGCACATTGGGCAGCAACTTGACGCCGCGCTGCGCTGAGTGCGCCACGATCTTCTGATAGACGTTCGCGCTCACATTGCCCACACCAGGCAGGGCACGAATCGCATCGATCACTGCGGTGCGGATCGGGCCGATCTGGCTGGCCGCCGGATAACCAAGCTCGACATCGACACTGACCTGATCGCCATCGACCCGCAGATTGCGGGCAGACCTGGATGTGATCAGGTCCTTGCCGGTATTGGGATCGACGACTGCGGCAAGCGCCGCACTGAGCTGTTCGACGGTAAGGGCCATGGTGACTCCAGATCAGAAGGCAGGCGATCGGCGCCGCGTGCGGGCGTCGAGTCTATCCGAAACCGGTTGGCGGGCTGGTGGCCGACACGGCGGTAAAGCCCGGCAGCGCTAAAATAGGGCGCTGCGCGGGTTTTTCCGCATTCAAGAGATGCTCCATGGCCTCGATGTCCAAGCCCCTGTTCGTGACCACCGCCCTGCCCTATGCCAACGGGTCGTTTCACATCGGTCACATCATGGAGTACATCCAGGCCGATATCTGGGTGCGCTTTCAGCGCATGCAGGGCCGCGAAGTGCACTTCGTGTGCGCCGACGATGCTCACGGTGCGCCGATCATGCTCAAAGCCGAAAGCGAGGGCATCACGCCGCGCCAGCTGGTCGAGCGGATTGCCGCCGAACGCCCGCAATACCTCGACGGCTTTCACATCGGCTTTGATCACTGGCACTCGACCGACTCGCCGGAAAACATCGAGCTCTCGCAGGACATCTACCGCCGACTGCGGGCGGCCGGGCTGATCTCGACCCGCACCATCGAGCAGTTCTACGACCCGGTCAAAGGCATGTTTCTGCCCGACCGCTACATCCGCGGCGAATGCCCCAAGTGCGGCGCCAAAGACCAGTACGGCGACGCCTGCGAGGTGTGCGGCGCGGTCTATTCGCCGACCGAACTTCGCCACCCCACCTCAACCCTCACCGGCGCCACGCCAGTGCTGCGCGAATCCGAGCACTACTTTTTCAGGCTGTCGGATCCGCGCTGCGTGGCCTTCCTGCGCGACTGGGCACTCGACGGCAGGCTGCAGCCGGAGGTCGCCAACAAGGCGCGCGAATGGCTCGACGGCACGCCAGAGGCCGCCAGCACCATGGCCGACTGGGACATCTCGCGCGACGAACCCTATTTCGGCATTCCGATTCCGGACGCGCCGGGAAAATACTTCTATGTCTGGC
This sequence comes from Burkholderiales bacterium, assembly GCA_947487165.1. Taxonomy (GTDB): domain Bacteria; phylum Pseudomonadota; class Gammaproteobacteria; order Burkholderiales; family Burkholderiaceae_E; genus UBA4615. The sequence goes on along the minus strand of CANKWX010000075.1, from coordinate 9,206 downwards.
TTGATGCGCCGATCGGCTATCTCGCCTCGCTCAAAGCGCATTGCGCCAGGCGCGGCCTCGACTTCGAGTCTTTCATCAGGCCGGACGCCGACATCGAGCAGGTCCATTTCATCGGCAAGGACATCATCTACTTTCACACGCTCTTCTGGCCGGCGACACTCAAATTCGCCGGCTACAAGGTGCCCGACAAAATCCATGTGCACGGCTTCATCACGGTCTCGGGTGAAAAGATGAGCAAGTCGCGCGGCACCGGCATCTCGCCGCTGCGCTATCTCGAACTCGGCATGAACCCGGAGTGGATGCGCTATTACCTCGCCGCCAAGCTCAATGCCAAGGTCGAAGACATCGACTTCAACCCTGATGACTTCGTGGCGCGGGTCAATGCCGATCTGGTCGGTAAACTGGTCAATATCGCCAGCCGATGCGCGGGCTTTCTGGTCAAGCGATTCGACGGTCGTCTGGCCGGCTTCGACCATGGCGCCCACGAAGGTTTCGCCAAACCCTGGAGCGGCCCCGAGGCGGTCGCCGCGCATTATCAGCAGCGCGAATTCGGCAAGGCGATCCGCGAGGTCATGCAGTTTGCTGATGCAGTCAACCAGTATGTCGACGCCGAGCGCCCCTGGGATCTGGCCAAGGATCCGGCGCGCGAGGCCGATCTGCACCGCTGCTGCTCGACCGCGCTGCGCGCCTTTCGCGATCTGGTGCTGCTGCTGGCGCCGGTGTTGCCGGCCACTGCCGAGAAGGTGCGCGGCTTCATGAATCTGCCGGCCACCGACTGGGCGGCGCTGGCGACGCCTTTGCCTGAAGGGCACCAGATCAATGCCTATCAGCATCTGCTCACCCGGGTCGACCCGAAGCAGCTCGATGCGCTCTTTGATGTCGCGCCTGCACAGACACCAGCAGATACACCCGCGACCGCGGTGAAAGCGTCTGGCGCCAAGGGCGCTGCGGCGACGCCCGCCAAGGCCGCTCAATCAGCCGGCGCCAGCACATCGACCGCTGACGACGGCCTGATCAGCATCGACGACTTCACCAAAGTCGACCTGCGCATCGCACTCATCGTTGCGGCCGACGCGGTCGATGGCTCCGACAAGCTGCTGCGCCTGACGCTCGATGTCGGCGAAGGCCGACTGCGCACTGTATTTTCAGGCATCAAGGCCTGGTATCAGCCCGAGCAACTCACCGGCAAGCTCACCGTGATGGTGGCCAACCTCGCCCCGCGCAAAATGAAGTTCGGGATCAGCGAAGGCATGGTGCTGGCGGCCTCGTCAGACGATGACGGCGGGGGTGTTTACCTGCTCGAGCCCTGGCCTGGCGCGCGGCCCGGCATGAGGATCCGCTGAATGAAGCCGGGTCTGCCCGGTTTTCGTCCGCGACTGATCGAGTCGCTTCGCCACTACACGCGAGCCGACTTTTTCGCCGACCTGGCGGCCGGCATCACGGTTGGTGTGGTGGCGCTGCCGTTGGCCATGGCCTTTGGCATCGCCAGTGGCGTCAAACCCGACGCCGGTCTGTTTACCGCGATCATCGCGGGCTTTCTGATCTCGGCCCTGGGCGGCTCGAAGGTGCAGATCGGCGGGCCGGCCGGCGCCTTCGTCGCGCTGCTCTACACCATCGTCGAGCGCTACGGCCTGGCCAACCTGCTGATCGCCACCATGATGGCCGGCGTGCTGCTGATCGCGATGGGCGCACTGCGCCTGGGTCAGCTGATCCGCTTCATCCCGATCTCGATTGTCACCGGCTTTACCAACGGCATCGCCGTCATCATCGGACTGGCACAGCTGCGCGATTTTCTCGGACTGCACATCGAGCGCATGCCGGCCAATCTGCTGTCGCAGATCAGCGTGCTGTGGGAAGCCCGCGCCAGCCTCAACTGGCAAGCACTGGCACTGGCCACAGCCTCGCTGGCCCTGATCTTCATCTGGCCCAAGACCTACCTGCCCGAACACGCGCGCTGGCGCCAATGGGCCGCCCGCGTGCCGGGCACGGTGGTCGTGCTCGCCATCGGCATCATCGCTGTCACGCTGTTGGGTCTGTCGGTCGACACCATTGGCAGCCGTTTCGGTGGCATTGCGAGCGGTCTGCCGACTTTTGCCGTGCCCGCCTTCGATTGGGAGACCGTTCAGAAGCTCTTCGGACCGACCATCTCGATCGCCCTGCTGTGCGCGATCGAATCGCTGCTGTGCGCCCGGGTGGCTGACAGCATGATCGACGATCGCCACGACCCGAATCAGGAACTGATGGCCCAGGGCGTGGCCAATCTGGTGACACCGCTCTTTGGCGGCATCGCCGCTACCGGCACGATTGCGCGCACCATGACCAATGTGCGCAGCGGCGCACGCTCGCCGGTCGCAGGCCTCATCCACTCGATCACGCTGCTGGTCATCGTGCTGGTGCTGGCACCGCTCGCGCAGAACATTCCGATGGCAAGCCTTGCCGCCATCTTGCTGTTCGTCGCCTGGAACATGGGCGACTGGGCGGCCTTCGGCAAGCTGGGAAAGTTTTCGATCAGCTATCGAACGATCATGCTGGCCACCTTTGCCCTGACCGTGATCTTCGACATCACGGTCGCGATCGAGGTCGGGCTGGTACTGGCGAGCCTGTTTTTCATCCATCGCATTTCGAGCCTGACGCGGGTCGAGCCGATCAGGCTGCCGGCCGATATCGCAACCCTGCCCGACGGCACGCGCACCAAGGCCTGGCGACTCTTCGGCTCACTGTTTTTTGGCTCGGTCGACAAGCTCGAGGGGCTTCTGGACAGCGGCACCAAGGCTGCGGACGTGGTGGTGCTCGAGATGCATCAGGTCATCAATCTGGACACCAGCGGCCTCGATTCACTGCAGTCGCTGATGACCCAGCTCGAAAAACGCGGCGCGACGCTGATCATCGCCGAACCGAACGAACAGCCGATGTCGCTGCTGCGTCGTTCGGGTTTTCTGCAGACCATGGGCCCGCACAATGTCTTCGAACATCTGGACGATGCGCTGGCAGCGCTGCGCCGCCGACATACGCCGTCGCCCGACTGATCAGAAGCGCAGTTTGCGCGTGGCATCTTTCGCCACGCTTTCGCCTCACACGGCGCAGGCGTACCTGCCGGTACAATCGGGGGCTTCCCGTCACAGGTGACCGCGTCATGGCCCTCTATCAGTCCGAAGCCACGCATTTTCTGAAGGCACTCAAGGCACAGCGCCCGGGGCTTGAGGCACGCCAGCGCGAAGGGCGGGCGATCTGGTGGGATAAGACCGCCATCGAGCCCGACGAGGCCAAACGCCAGCTCGATTCAAAAGTGCCGCAAAAGGCCTATCCCTATCAGACCAAAACCTGAGCCGTGACGGTTGTGGATATCGCGACCGACAGCGAAGCGCCCGCTGCCGAGCCGATCCCCCCAGAGGCGGTCCTGGCCCGCATCCATGGCGAGCCGCTGCGGCAGATGCCGCTCGATCTCTATATCCCGCCCGATGCGCTTGAAGTCTTCCTCGAGAGCTTCGAGGGTCCGCTTGATTTGCTGCTCTACCTGATCCGGCGCCAGAACTTCAATATTCTCGACATCCCGCTGGCTGAAGTCACCCGCCAGTACCTCGCTTATGTCGAGGAGATCCGCCGGCACAACCTCGAACTCGCCTCCGAATACCTGCTGATGGCGGCACTGCTGATCGACATCAAATCGCGAATGCTGCTGCCGGTTCGCAAGGCCGATACCGGCGAAGAGGTCGAAGACCCACGCGCCGAACTCACCCGCCGGCTGCTCGAATACGAGCGCATCAAACTCGGTGCCCAGCGGCTCGACCAGCTGCCGCAGGCCGGTCGCGACTTCGCGGTCGCCCAGGTCCTGCTCGACCAGATTCAGGAAGCTCGTCTGCCGCAGGTCGAACTGGTCGATCTGCGTTCGGCCTGGGCCGATATCCTGCGACGCGCCAAGCTCATCCAGCATCACCACATCAGTCGCGAAGAACTCTCGGTGCGCGAGCACATGACGATCGTGCTGCGCACACTGCAGGACCGCCGATTTGCCGAATTCCATGAAATGTTCGATGCCAGCCGCGGGTTGCCGGTGGTGATTGTCACCTTCATTGCGCTGCTCGAGCTGGCCAAGGAATCGCTGATCGAGATCACGCAGGCCGAGGCCTTCGCCCCGATCTACGTGAGGCTTGCCTACATCCCGAGCTGAGCCATGGGGATGGTGCGACAGGCCGATGCGCCGCTGCGCGGGCTCAACACCTTCGGCATCGATGCACGCGCCCGGGTGCTCTGGCGCCTCGACTCGCTCGACGATCTGGCGCAGCTTGGCGAGGTGCTGCGCGACGATGCCGGCAAGGGGCATCCGCGACCGCCGCTCATTTTAGGTGGCGGCAGCAATCTGCTGATCGCCGACGATCCGCAGCAACCGATCGTGCAGATGGCGCTGCGAGGCCTGCGCATCGTGGAGGACGACGGCGACACCGTCATTGTCGAAGCCGCCGCCGGCGAAGCCTGGGACCCGCTGGTGCGCTGGACGCTCTCGCAGGGGCTGGCGGGGCTCGAAAACCTCGCACTCATCCCTGGAACGGTGGGGGCAGCGCCGATCCAGAATATCGGCGCCTATGGCGTCGAGCTGCGCGATTGCTTCGAGTCGCTCGATGCGGTCGATCTCGGCAGCGGCATCGCCCGATCGTTTACCGCTGATGACTGTGCGTTCGGCTATCGCGACAGCGTCTTCAAACATGTCGACGCCGCCCAATGGCTGGTGACCTCGGTGCGCTTGCGACTGTCGCGCACGGCCGATCTGAAACTCGACTACGGCGAGATTCGCGCCGAACTGAGCGAGGCACATATCGTCGCGCCGACGCCGACCGATGTGGCCGATGCGGTCAGCCGCATCCGACGCCGCAAACTGCCCGACCCGACTGTCATCGGCAACGCCGGCAGTTTCTTCAAGAACCCTCTGATCGAGCCTGAACAGGCACAGGCTGTGCGCGCGCGCGAGCCGGAACTGCCTTGCTGGCCATCCGGCGATCGGGTCAAGGTCTCGGCCGCCTGGATGATCGAGCGCTGCGGCTTCAAAGGCATGCGAATCGGCGACGCTGGCGTGCATGCCCGCCATGCCCTGGTCCTGGTCAACCACGGACACGCCCGCGGCAGCGACATTCTCGCTCTGGCCATGCAGATTCGGAGCGCTGTCGAGATCCGCTTCGGCATCCTGCTTGAGGCCGAACCGGTGGTGGTCGGCGCTGCGCGGCTATAATCGCCGCGCTTGGCCTTACAACCCTTCTTACCCAACACGACACGAGCGATTCGATATGGATGACGACAGCAACGAAAACGGCAGCGTGGTGGCCTGGGTCATTGGACTGGGGGTCATGCTGGCCATTGCCGTCGCGGCGCTCGCCGGAATGGCCGCCTTCCCAAGTGGTCCGGCTACCGCTACTTCGACCGCAGCACCGGCTGCCGGCACGTCCTTCACCACCCCAGGCACCGCAGCCGCGTCCGCTCCGCTTCTGGCTCGTGTGCTCTTCGATACCGGCGTCTCGGCGCTGCCGGCCGATGCCGCCAAAACCCTCGCGCCCGTCATCGAAGCGGCGACGCGCAGCGCCGGTATCCGGCTTGCGGTCTCGGGTTATCACGACAAGACCGGCGACCCCGACAAGAACGCCGAACTCGCCAAAGAGCGCGCCATTGCCGTGCGCGATGCGCTGGTCGCCGCCGGTGTGTCCGTGGACCGCGTCGAATTGAGCAAGCCGCAGGTCACCGAAGGCGGCACCGACGACACGCTGGCACGGCGCGTCGACATCACCGGCGAATAATCACGGCACCGGTCGCGCGCGAGGCCGACCGGATTCGGGGATGTCGACTGTGGTCGGGGCCGTGCTCGTGACGGGCAACGAAGGCCATTTCAGGCGAATGTCAGGATTGGCCGTCGAGGATTGGATCCGCGGCGCTCACCGGCCTGTGTCCAAGCGCGACATGCGGTCTGACCATTCCGGTTCAACACGGTTCAGGCTGCCCGGAGTACAGGCGCGTCGTCAAAAGAAAGTTCATTCCTGCCCGACTCGGTCACTGTATCCAGCGCAGCATGACAATCGTGCCGCAGGGTGACATCATGATCACTGGCTAGTCGTACACCGGTGCGCGCCCCCGCCAGTGACTTGAAAAGGAAGGTATGGCGAAGCAGCGGGGAGGAGCTCTGTTCGTGGTGGCGCTTGCCCTCGTCGCGGTTGCCGGCCTGGCCCTTCTGGGTTGGCCTTGGTACAACAACAGAAACAACACAATGGAATTAGCGCGCGTGGAGCAGGAGGAGGCCGATGCGATGCGCGGGGTTGCACCGTCCCCGAATCCCAAGCAATCGAGAGCCCGGTCGGTGGCCCGAGAGCGCGCGGAAAAGCTAGAAGCCTCCGAAGCCCTAGCTCAAAGTCCAACCGACGAGAAAAACACGGGCTTGATGGACAACGCGTTTGCCCTGCTGTGCGCGGGTTGCTCAAACTTCGACTCGCGCGAGCGCTATTGGGTCCAGCAGTTCTCAGGCGGGCTCAAGGCCGCACCCAGAGCCCGATTGGAGTCGTTTGCCGCGGCTAACGGCCATCAGATGTATTGCAACACCAGTCGCGACGATGTCCGGGTTTCGCCGAGCTTGTGCTATCTGATTGACGCAAAAAGCAAAGGTGCGCTGCTTAACTACCGGGGCAAGTTGTTTGTGCAAATGGAAATGCGCGACTTCCGGGTTGTCTCAGTCACATTCGAGACGTCAACGGTTTTGTATTGACTGCTCTGCAGCACCTTGCAGTGTCAGCACCTTCTGGTCGGGCTGCTTTGGAGAAACTTGAAGCGCGGCTTCGGGTCGTTTGCAGACATTCCCGTGATCGAGAATCTGCACCTCAACTCAGGCTTTGCCAGACGCCAGAATCAGCGAATCGCTCAGGGCGCCTCGCGCCTGAAATACCAGGTGGCCGCGTCCGAGTCGGCGGCATCAAAGGCGTAGCCCTCCTGCGAGAAGGCCTTGAGCCCCTCGGGCTCGGTGATGCGATGGTCGATGGGAAAGCGCGCCATCATGCCTCTTGCCCGCTTGGCCGAGAAGCTGATCACCTGCCAGCCGGCCTTTCGCCGCTCCTGGAACACCGGCGCAATGATCTTTGCACCAAGCACCTCGCGATCGATCACGCGAGAATATTCATCGGAGGCCAGATTGATCAGCACACGGCCACCGGCCTCGCGCATCGCGCGCTTGAGCGCCCGCGCGGGCTTGTCGGCCCAGAAGCCGTAAAGATTGCTGCCACGCTCGGTGCTTAGCCGGGTGCCCATCTCGAGTCGATGCGGCTGCATCGCGTCGAGCGGACGCAGCACGCCATAGAGCCCGGAGAGAATGCGCACATGCTGCTGCGCAAAGGCCAGACCGTCGACATCGAGACGACGGGCCGCCAGGCCATCGTAGACATCGCCGTCAAAGGCCAGCACCGCAGGGCGCGACTGTCCCGGCCGGGGCGTGGCGCGAAACGCGGCATAACGGTCGACATTGAGTTCGGCCAGCGCCGGGCTCAGGCTCATCAGAGCGGCCAGGTCGGCAGCGCTGAGTTCGCGCAGTCGGGCGATCAGTTGGCGGGCGTCGGCAGCAAACTCAGGACGGGTGGGTTCGAGATCGAGAATCGGCGATTCAAAATCCAGTGTCTTGGCGGGCGACAATACGATCAGCATGCGGGGCCTTCTTTTGTCGAGCCGCGCGCGCCGCTCGTGGCGCAAATTCGTGGCGCAATCTCGTGACGCGATTATAGGGGCCGACTTGACACTGATTCTGGATACCAACGTCTGGCTGGCCTGGCTGGTCTTTGCCGACCCGCGCCTGGCCGCAGTGGTCGAGGCCATCGAGAGCGGCCAGGCGCGCGTGATCGCCACGCGCTCGATGCTCGACGAGTTTGCCGAGGTCGCGGCGCGCCCGATCTTCAAGCTGTCGCCCGACCAGCAGGCCACGGCCCTCGAACGGCTGAACGATACCGTGGTCCTGCTCGCGGCTGCACCCGACTGCCGCCTGCCTTGCAGCGATCGCGACGACCAGGTCTTCATCGATCTGGCGGTCGCGCATCGTGTCGACTGGCTGCTCTCACGCGACAAGGCCCTGCTGCGGCTGCGAAAGCTCGCTGCACGCCGCTTCGGGGTACGCATCGGTTTGCCTGAGGACTGGCGCACGCCGCCGCCTGCCGCAGCGACGTCCCACGAGACGTCCCACGAGGCGCCACGCCTATAATCGGGCAGCCCTGAGGAACCTCTCCATGAACGCATCGGCCGTCCTGTCCACGCCTGCCCTCGAATCGAAGCTGCCCAAGGTGGGCACCACCATCTTCACCGTGATGTCGGCGCTCGCCACCGAACACAAGGCAGTCAACCTCGGACAAGGCTTTCCCGACTTTCATTGCGATCCGGCACTGGTCGACGCTGTGTCTGGCGCGATGCGCGAGGGCCTCAACCAATACCCGCCGATGACCGGTATCGCCCCTTTGCGACAAGCCATCAGCGCCAAGGTCGCCACACTCTACGGCAATCACTACGACCCGGATACCGAAGTCACCGTCACCGCCGGCGCCACACAGGCCATCCTCACCGCCATCCTGGCGATCGTGCGCCCGGGCGACGAAGTCATCGTGATCGAGCCGGCCTACGACAGCTACCTGCCCAATATCGAGCTGGCCGGCGGCGTCGCGGTCTGCATCCCGATGACCGACGCATTTCGCATCGACTGGGAAGCGGTCGCAGCAGCCGTCACCCCGCGCTCACGCGCAATCCTGATCAACTCGCCGCACAACCCCAGCGGCATGACCCTGTCGGATACCGACATGCGCAAGCTCGAGTCGATCGCCATCGACGCGGGTCTGTTCGTGATCTCGGACGAGGTCTACGAGCACATGGTGTTCGACGGCGAGCCGCACTGCTCGGCCTGCCGCTATCCCGCGCTCGCGGCACGCAGCTTCGTGATCTCGTCGTTTGGCAAGACCTACCATGTGACAGGCTGGAAGGTCGCCTATTGCGTGGCACCCGCAACACTCTCGACCGAGTTCCGCAAAGTCCACCAGTTCAATGTCTTCACCGTCAACACGCCGGTGCAGTATGGTCTGGCGGCCTACATGGCCGATCCGCGCCCCTACCTCGATCTGCCCGCCTTTTATCAGCGCAAGCGCGATCGCTTTCGGGCCGGCCTGGCGGGCACCCGCTTCAAGCTGCTCCCCAGCCAGGGCACCTATTTCCAG
>CANKWX010000074.1 GCA_947487165.1 Burkholderiales bacterium | reverse complement strand
GGCGTCGGGTTGCCACTCTCTCGTGGAGGCGACCGCCAGCCGGTCGGGGGCGGATGTGACCAGCACGAAGGCCGCTGACGGCTGCAGCAGCCGGCGGGTGCGCACATACTCAAGCACCTGGATGCCGTCCATCTGCGACAGAAACTTCATTTCGCACAGGACCAGCCCAAATCGCTCGGCCTCCATCATGCGAATCGCGCGGACCGGCTCGGTCGCCATTTGTACCTGGGTGACGCCGATCGAATTCAGCAGATCGCGCATGGCCAGCCGTGACGCCGAATGCTCGTCGACGACCAGCGCGCGAACATTGGCATTGGCGCGGGCTGGCGGCGCAGGGGAGCGAGAAGAGAGCGTGGCAGACATGTCCCGAGCATCGCGGGCAGCCGGCGGATGCGCGACCACCAACCCACCGACGGGCCACCGAGGCGGACAGGCGGCGCGAGTCGGGTCAGCAGATCAGCGGATCAGCAATGCGGCCACGAAAATACCGACCATCATGAAGGTCAGCACCACCTTGGCCAGCGTGCCGAGCAGCAGGCCGATCCAGGTCGACATACCAACCTGCGCGGCACGTGTGGCATTGCGCACCGCAATCAGCTCGCCGATTGCTGCGCCCACCAGCGGCATGAAGATCAGGCCGACCAGCCCGGTGAAAACACCCGCGATCGTGCCAATCGCAGCACCGATCACCGCCAGCCGGCTGGCGCCCGCCCGCTTGGCACCCAGCATCGCCGCCGCATAGTCGGTCACCCAGGCCAGCAGGGTGAGCACCCCGCAGATCACCACGACCGTGATCGACACCCGCTCGAACTGGTCGATCCAGGCACCCAGCAGGATGCCGCCGAAGACCAGAATCGCACCCGGCAGGGCAGGCAGGATGGTGCCGGCCACACCGACCGCGATCAGCACTACCACCAGGATCCACAGCATTACGTCCATCTCTCAAGGTTATCATCGACTGATCTCCATTTTGCGATGCAGCAACGCCGCCCGGCGTCTGCAACACCTTCATGACGACCACCGACCACACCGGCCGCTACACCCTCTACGGCGGCCTCGGCTCGCCCTACTCGATGAAGGTTCGCGCCATCCTGCGCTACCGTCGCCTTCCCCACGACTGGGTACAACTCGGCACCGACGGCACGCCGAATGCGCTCGAGCAGGTGAAAGTCCCGGTCATCCCGGTGCTCCGATTTCCGGATGGCCGCCATGCCAACGACTCGACGCCGCTGCTGCACGAGCTCGAGCGCCTGCATCCCGGTGAACGTTCGATCGTGCCGGCCGACCCGGCGCAGGCATTCCTTGCCATGCTGCTCGAAGACATGGCCGACGAGTGGGGCACCAAGGCGATGTTTCTTTATCGCTGGCTGCGCCCGCGCGACCAGAAGCAGATGAGCGAATGGCTGGCCTTCGATCGGCTGGCCGGCCGCGGCCTCGAATCGATCCTCGACTATGCGGCGCGCTTTCGCGACCGTCAGGTCGGGCGCATGGCTCTGGTGGGCTGCACCCAGGCCAATGCACCCTTGGTCGAGACCAGCGCCGATCGCATCATGGCGCTGCTCGAAGCCCACATCACCGAGGAGCGCTATCTCTTCGGCTCGCGCCCCTCACTGGCCGATTTCAGCTGGCTCGGCCAGCTCTCGCAACTGGCGAGCGACCCCACGCCTGCCGAGCATCTGCGCGAAAAATTTCCTTTTCTGTTTCGCTGGCTGATGCAGCTCGATGATGCGTCAGGCGTTGAAGGTCAGTGGCGCGCCCCCGATGCACCGCTGCCGCTGGCGATCACCGGTCTGCTCAAGATCGCGGGCGAGGTTTATTTCCCGTTCCTGGAGGCCAACGCGAACGCGATCGCCGCGGGTGCCAGCACTTTCCGGTTCGAAGCCTGGGGCCTGCCCTACGAACAGGGCGTCTTCAAGTACCAGGTGAAATGCCTGGCCGACCTGAGGGCGGCCTGGCGTGCACTGGCCGCACCAGCACGCGCGCAGCTCGAGGCATCGATGCCGGCCAGCGTCGTGTCGGCCCTGAACAAGTGAGGTCAATCCATGACGTTTCTCAATGCTGCTCCGGTTCTCGACGTTGATGCGCTCTATCTGAGCCCTTATGCGCTGTCGGCCTATGTCGCCCTGATCGAAAAGGGCTTCGAGCCAGTCCTCAGGCCGGTCGATCTGGCGGCCGGCGAGCATCACGAAGCCGACTTTGCCAGACGCTCTCTCACCCGCCGCGTGCCGCTGCTCACCCTCGACGGTTTCATGCTCTCGGAGTCATCGGTGATTGCCGAGTACCTTGATGAGCTGCTGCCGGCGCCTGGCCATCCGCCGCTCTATCCGCTCGATTTGCGCGAACGCGCCCGAGCCCGCCAGCTGCAGGCCTGGCTTCGCAGCGACCTGATGCCGCTGCGCGCCGAGCGTTCAACCGAGGTGGTCTTTCTCAAACGCCACCTCGGTGCACTGACGCAAGCCGCCGACGATGCCGCCGACCGGCTCTTCGAAGCCGCCGACGCCCTGCTCGCCCACGGCAGCGACCACCTTTTCGGCGAGTGGTGCATCGCCGACACCGACCTCGCGCTGATGATCAATCGCCTGGCCATTCATGGCGACCCGGTGCCCGAATCGCTCAGGCGTTATGCCGCGCGTCAATGGCAGCGCCCCTCGGTTGCGCGCTGGCTGGCCCTCAAGCGCGACGCCTGAACCCGCACGATTCCTCAAACAACCGGAGACCCTCATGCTCGACCCGCAAGCAAAGACCCTGCTCGATCTGATCGCCAGCCGCAACATGCCCGCCGTCCACACTCAGGACCCGGTCACCGCCCGCACCCAGTACCGCGAGCGGCGCTTTTTCACGCAGCCCGAGGCAAGCCAGGTCGATACCGTTCGCGAACTGAGCGCCGACGGCCCGCACGGTCCGATTCCGCTGCGCCTGTATCGCCCCTTGCCGGCATCGGCCGGTGCGCTGCCGGTGCTGGTCTATTTTCATGGCGGCGGCTGGGTGATCGGCGACCTCGATACCCATGATGTGCTGTGCCGCGACCTGGCCCTGAAGTCGGGCTGCACCGTGGTTTCAGTCGACTATCGCCTTGCGCCCGAGTTTCCTTTTCCGGTGCCGGTCGATGATTGTCTGGCCGCCACCCGCTGGGTGCAGCAGCACGCCAGCGACCTGAACGTCGATCCGACGCGCATCGCCGTCGGTGGCGACAGCGCCGGCGGCAAGCTCGCGGCGGTGATTTCGATTGCCGCACGCAATGCCAAAGACCTGCCGATCAGCTTTCAGCTGCTGATCTACCCGGCCACCGACCAGCGCTTCAATACAAAGTCGTATCAGGTCAACGGCCAGGGCTATCTGCTGACCTCCGACTCGATGACCTACTTCCGCGGTCATTACATCACCGACACCAGCCACTATCTCGACTGGCGCGCCTCACCGCTGCTGGCCGACGACCTCTCGGGCCTGCCGCCTGCGCTGGTGCTGGTGGCAGGCTACGACCCGCTGCGCGACGAGGGTGTCGCCTATGCGCAGCGCCTGAGCGAGGCCGGCAACAAGGCCACGCTGATGAGCTTCGAGCGGCAGATCCACGGTTTCATCACCATGGGCCGGGTGATCAACGAGGCCAACGAGGCGGTCGAGGTGTGTGCGGCGGCGCTCAAGCGGGCGCTGTCGAAGGGCTGATGCCAGGACGGCGCAGGGGGCTGCGCCGTCACCGCCGGTGTGATACGGTCGCCTTTATTAGAAGATATGGGCGCCCATATGAAGACAACCATCGAGATCTCCGACGCGGTGCTCGAGCAGGCCAGGCGCGTGGCTGATGCCGAAGGCACCACACTGAGGGCACTGGTCGAGCAGGGGTTGCGCCACGAGCTCGCTCGAAGGCAATCGAAGGCCAAGCCCTTTCGGCTGCGCGATGCCAGCTTCGGCGGCAAAGGGCTGCAGTCTGATCTGCAGGGCGCCGACTGGGAGCAGATCCGCGATCTGGCCTATCAGGGCCGCGCATGATCGCGGTCGACACCAATCTGCTGGTGTATGCGCATCGCAAAGACGCGGAATTTCATCCGGCGGCTTCGGCGGCCCTCACCACACTCGCCGTCGGCAGCGCGGCCTGGGCCATCGCTTGGCCCTGCGTCACCGAGTTCTTTTCGATCGTGACCCATCCGCGCATCTATGCACCACCGTCGACCACTGCCCGCGCCATCGATCAGCTCGATGCCTGGTTCGAGAGCCCGACCCTTCACCTGCTGGCCGAGGGCGACGATCAGTGGCCAAGGCTGCGCGAGCTGCTGTCACAGGGTCGGGTGACCGGCCCACTGGCGCACGACGCCCGAGTCGCTGCGCTGTGCCTGGCGCACGGGGTCAGCGAGCTGTGGACGGCCGATCGCGACTTCAGTCGATTCCCTGCACTCAAGCCGCGCAATCCGCTGATTGCCTGAGCTGCCGACGCCTGCAGGCTTTTGGCCACTCGCCGCAAAGGGTCGGGTTAAGCGAATGGTTAGCCGTCCTTGCACAGCAAGTTAACTGGTTAAGCCTTGGGAGTATTCAGCGCAGGCATATCCACCACCCGCAGCACAGCATTGGCGACAGCACAAACTTGAACGCCTTTCGATGTTTCAGGCTCTACCGAGACGGAGACTACGCAAATAGTGCTTCCAACTTGCAGGACTTGGCGGACAAGTTGGATTGCATTCATAGCGGTGGGGCTTATGGTGATTGTTTGTATGACGCCTAACGTGTAATCGACCGCACCAGACTATCGCCAAACACGGCAACTATTGGTCAGAAGGCTCAATGCAACCCGCAATCGTGCTTTGTCCGTTCGCCGAACAGAGATGCATTCGATCATGTAATATGAATGCATTGAATGCGTCGTGAGAAAACGAAGATGGCAATGCTGACGGTGCGCAACATCACCGACGAAGTACACCGTGCCCTGCGCGTGCGTGCCGCCCAGCGCGGCCACAGCATGGAGGCCGAGGTCCGTGAAATCCTTGAATCAGCGGTCAATCCGCAGGGGCGCGTGAAGTTGGGCTCGCTGCTGGCCGACATGGGCCGGCGGGCCAAGCTGAGTGATGAAGAGTTTTCCGTCTTCGACCAGGTGCGCAGCAAGGCGCCTGCTCGCCCCGTGAGCTTTGAATGATCCTTCTTGACACCAACGTGGTGTCGGAGCCATTGCGCCGTGCACCAGATGCGCGTGTCGCAGTTTGGATCGACGCCCAAGCACTGGAAACGCTGTTCCTGTCCGCCATCACGGTGGCTGAGTTGCGAGCCGGCTTGGCGCTACTGCCGGCAGGTAGGCGCCAGGTGGGCTTGCAAGAAAGCTTGGAAACGCGGGTGCTGCCGTTGTTCTCTGGCCGAGTGTTGTCGTTTGATCTGGGCTGCACTCAAGCCTATGCGGATTTGATGGCTAAGGCACGCGCATCTGGGCTGGCCATTTCCAGCGCAGATGGCTACATCGCCGCCATTGCTGCGGCGAACGGCTTGACCGTTGCGACGCGCGATACAGGTCCCTTTGTTGCGGCCGGCGTTGCGGTGATCAACCCGTGGCAGATTTGAAAACTGACCCAATGGCGGCTGCGCTTTAAAGCCGGTCATCAGCACGGGCGTTTTCCAGCCGATCGTGACCGCTTCTGGCCGGAACGCGCCATACAGAACCGCCACGCGACGGCCCGTTACGTGACACATTGCTGACCTTGGTTGGCCGCGCCCGACTCGACGCGGGCAACGCCGGCTCAGATCCCGAGTCGGCGCACATGCTCAGGCAAATCTGCCAGGGTCTGCAACATGCCCACCCTGCATGCGCCGAAGACTTTTTGCGCGCTCGACTGACCAGCCAGCTCAAGCACGAGGCAGCTCACCACCACACCCTGGCGCCGCGCCCGCATCACTGCATCATGCGCATCCGACACGAGGTATTGCGGATCATGGACATCGACATCCCACGGCAGGCCATCGCTCACGATCACCACTTGCCGGCTGCCGCGACCTCGCGTGTCGACAACCGCGCGCGTGGCATGGCGAATCGCGGTTCCAAGCCGCGTCGAGTGCTGGCTGCGCAAGCCCGCCAGCCGCAAGACCACTGCCTCATCCATCGGCTCAGCAAAATCCTTCACGCCTCGCAGCGCTACCGCATGACGACCATTCGAGCTGAATCCGACAATCGCGACCTGCATGCCACAGGCCTGCAGCGCCGATGCGAGCGATGCAGTGATCGCGCACGCGGCCTGCAGCAGACTGGTCGTCGACCCGGCCCAGGCGTGCGAACTCGAGGCCGACTGATCGATGATCACCATCAGTTGCCCCTGCCGGGATTGGGCAACAGTGCGCCGAAAGACCAGCGCATCGCTTGCCCGTCGCACGCGTCTGGCAACACGCATTCGTACGACCGCATCGATATCAAAGGCATCGCCCTCATGAGCGATCTGGGTCGCCCTCGAACGATGCGCGCGCGACTGTCGCAGTATCCGGATCAGGGCAAGCGTGATTGCCTGCGTGTCCGAGCGGCTGATCGCCAGCCGACCCTCGGCATGATGATCAGCACTCACCGACTGCTGCGACACCGAGCACCAGCCATGACGCAGGCGAGCGATCAGACGATCAAACTCCGGATAGCGCAGCACCGGGCCGGTCGCGGGCGCCGCCGCCTGCGCCACCTCATCGCTATTGCCAGGGTCGGAGGAGTGCGAGGGCGGCGGCTCGACCGGCTGCGGCTCATCCGACTGCCCCGAGGCCCACATCCACCGCGAGTCATCGCGATAGTCGGGCCCCGGCACATACATTCGCGAATTGAACTGCAGGCGCATCTGGCCGATGTCGTTGCCCAGCAGCGAGGCGGCAAGCCGCAACTCGTCGGGGCGGCGCAGCAGCAGGGTCTGCCTGGCGTCATCGCCATAGAAGAGCGCCCGACCCTTGCGTATCCAGGGATGATCATCCTGATAGCCGGGATCGAGCAGGCTGCGCGACAGGCGCAACAGCATCGCCTCGAAGCCCTCGCCATCGGCCGGTGAGGCGGTGTGCAGCGGCATCCAGAGCCGGCGCAGTCCGGGCAGCTCGCGGTAGGCCAGCGCTTCGATGCGGGCATCTTCGAGCACACCGAGCAGCGCGCGCGAGATCGGTGCAAGGCCGCGTCCGTCGAAGACCGGCGGTGAGAAGGCCAGGTGGGCTGCCGAATGCGCGACCGCGGCGCGATACCACTGCCATGCGCCGGCCCCCGCCGGGCTTGCATGATCGAGCGGCACATGGATGGCATGCCCGTCGATGAAGGGCATCGCATCAACAAACTTCAGCTGCGGCTGACCGCTCCACAGCGCACGCAGATAGGGCGGCAACGCTGCGCGAACCGACTCGGCAACAGCGGCCATCGCCTCAGAACGACGCCTCGAGCGCCGCCTCCAGCGCCTGCCGGGTGCCTGGCTCGTCGGTGAGTGCCTCGACCAGCGCCATGCGACAGGCGTCCTCGGCGCTGACGCCCTGCGCCACCAGGATGCCGGCATGCACCAGCATCCGGGTCGAGGCGCCTTCGTCCAGGCCATGGCCTTGCAGCCGCCGGGTGCGAATGCCCAGGCCCACGATCAGCTTGGCCATCCCGATGTCGATGCCGGCCTCGGTCGCCACAATCTGTGACTCGAGCTCGGGCGCCGGATAGTCGAGTGCCAGTGCGCAAAAACGCTGACGGGTCGACGCTTTCATGTCGCGGGCCGCCGGCCCCGGGTTGTAGGACACCACCAGACAGAAGTCGGGATGCGCCGCCAGCAGTTCGTTGCGGGCCGACAGCGGCAGCATGCGGCGGGTATCGGTGAGCGGATGAATCACCACCGCGGTATCGGCCCTTGCCTCAACCAGTTCATCGAGATAGCAGATGCCGCCATGGCGCGCAGCCAGCGCAAGCGGGCCGTCCTGCCAGCGCGTGCCGTCGGCATCGAGCAGCCAGCGACCGACGAGATCGCTCGCGCTCAGGTCATCGTTGCAGGCCACCGTCACCAGCGGCCGTTGCAGCCGCCAGGCCATGTACTCCACCAGCCGAGTCTTGCCGCAGCCGGTCGGGCCTTTGAGCATCATCGGCAGGCGCCGGGCACAAGCGGCCTCGAACAGCGCCACCTCGCTGCCGGATGGCTGGTAGTAAGGCTCGGAGCCGATCCTCCAGTCGGCCAGCGGCGCGGCCATCAGCATGGCGATGGCTCAGCGATGCCCGATGGTGCTCTGATTCGGGATGCCCTCGATCGGGCATTCGTCAGTGCCAACCGTCTCGCGGGTGATCGCCTCGACCCGCTTGCGCGTGCCTTCCGGATCATTGATCCAGTCGCTGTAGAAGGAGTAGGGGCAATCGGCCACGCCCTTGTCGCCTTCGCGCGAATTGATCAGTCCGGTGTAGCCGCGATGCAGCAGCTTGAAGAGGTGGTTCTCGCTCTGGCCGTTGCGACGGAAGTCGCGGATCAGGCTCTTGGAGAGCGCGGCATATTGCACGCCCATCTCTTCTTCGCCGCATTCGCCGAGCGTGCGGCCATCGAAGCCGATGAGTGCCGAATGACCGAAGTAGGAATAGACACCGTCAAACCCGGCGGCATTGGCCACCGCGACATAGGTGTTGTTGGCAAAGGCCATCGCCTTGGAGATCATGATCTGCTGTTCCTTGGCCGGATACATATAGCCCTGGCAGCGGATGATGAGTTCGGCACCCTTCATCGCGCAGTCGCGCCAGATCTCGGGGTAGTTGCCGTCGTCGCAGATGATCAGGCTGATCTTCAGGCCCTTGGGGCCATCGCTCACATAAGTGCAGTTGCCGGGATACCAGCCTTCGATCGGCACCCACGGCATGATCTTGCGGTATTTCTGTACGATCTCGCCCTGGTCGTTCATCAGGATCAGCGTGTTGTAGGGCGCCTTGTTGGGATGCTCTTCATGGCGCTCGCCGGTGAGCGAAAACACACCCCAGACCTTGGCCTTGCGGCAGGCCTGCGCAAAGATTTCGGTCTCGGGCCCGGGAATCGCCGAGGCGGTGTCGTACATCTCTTTCGAGTCGTACATGATTCCGTGAGTGCTGTATTCCGGGAAGATCACCAGGTCCATGCCGGGCAGGCCGATCTTCATGCCTTCGATCATCTTCGCGATGTTGCGACAGTTGGCCAGCACTTCTTCATGCGTATGAAGACGCGGCATCTTGTAATTGACCACGGCCACACCGACCGTGTCCTTGCTGCTTGAAATATCACCGTGATGCATGGTGTGCTCCGTGTCGGTTAGGGGTTCAGTGGCTGATCATCCAGGGGCGCTTGCTCGGGAAAGCCTTGTTGCCGTTGGCACCCCGCACGGTCGCGCCGCGCTTTACACTGGTGCTGCAGCAGCCGCAACCCGAGGGGTGCCGCAGCCTTGAGTAATCGCTCGAGCTTTTCGGCTCGTGACGGGCACGCTCGTTGGTCTCGATTGCGGATCGAACACCGGCATCGAGCGAAGTCAGTCGCGGTGCACTGGCAAAAATGCGCGGCGACGCGATGCCGCAACCCGGACAGGCTGCGGGCTCGTCGCGGCGGGACATCGGGCGCAGGGCATCGAAGCTGCCGCAGTCCGCGCAGGCGTAGTCGTAGGTGGGCATCGCGTTGGCCTTACTTGAGGTCGGGCGACAGCGGCATCTGGATGCTGCCGTCGATGTGCTTGATCGGGCCGGCGGCACTCGGATTGATGTCGAAGTCGAAGATCTGCGTCGGAATCCACAGGGTGGCGCAGGCATTCGGCACATCGACCACACCGCTGATATGACCCTGCACCGGCGCGGTACCCAAAATCGAATAGGCCTGCGCACCCGAGTAGCCGAACTTCTTGAGGTACTCGATCGCATTCAGGCAGGCCTGACGATAGGCCACATGCACGTCGAGATAGTGCTGCTGGCCGTGCTCGTCGACCGAGATGCCTTCGAAGATCAGGTAATCGTTGTAGGTCGGGGTGATCGGGCTGGGCTTGAAGATCGGATTCTTGATGCCGTACTTGGCCATGCCGCCCTTGATCAGATTCACACGCATGTGCACCCAACCGGCCATCTCGATCGCGCCGCAGAAGGTGATCTCGCCATCGCCCTGGCTGAAGTGCAGGTCGCCCACGCTCAAGCCCGCGCCGTCGACATAGACCGGGAAGAAGATCTTCGAGCCGCGCGAGAGGTCCTTGATGTCGCAGTTGCCGCCATGCTCACGCGGCGGGACGGTACGTGCACCTTCGGCTGCAACCTTCGCCTTGGCATCACCCGTCAGTTTGCCCAGGTGAGCCGTGGGGGCGAAAGGCGGATTGGCCAGACCGGGCACGCGATCCGGATCGGTTGCGATGAAGTCGATCTCGCGCTTGTTCCACATGTCGAGCATCGGCTTGTCGGGCAGGCAGCCGATCAGACCGGGGTGGATGAGACCCGCAAACTGCACACCCGGCACATGGCGCGAGGTGGTGAACATGCCATGAAAGTCCCAGATCGATTTCTGCGCAAGCGGGAAATGATCGGTCAGAAAGCCGCCGCCGTTCTTCTTGCTGAAAAAGCCGTTGAAGCCCCACAGGCTGTCGGGCTTGGCGCCGATGTCGAGCAGATCAACCACCAGCAGGTCACCCGGCTCGGCACCTTTGACGCCCACCGGCCCCGACAGGTAATGCACGGTGCTCAGGTCGATGTCGCGAACATCATCGGCGCTGTCGTTGTTCTTGATGAAGCCGCCGGTCCAGTCGAAAGTCTCGAGGATGAATTCATCACCCGGCTTGACCCAGCAGGCCATCGGGATATCCGGATGCCAGCGGTTGTGAATCATTTCGTTGGCGGTGGGGGACTGCGTCAGATCGACTTTGATCAGGGTTTCAGCCATGGAGGCACCTCTGTAAAAGTGGGATGAAGGGAATTCGGTAATGTCAGACCGAGAGGTATTGCTTGATGCGCGAGACGTCGGTATCGGCACGACTGGTCTCGTGGACCAGGCGACCGCCCTCAATGACGAAGAGGCGATCAGCCACATCCATTGCAAAGCTGAGCACCTGCTCCGACACGATGATCGTGATGCCCTTCATCCGGCGGATCTCGTTCAGGGCGCGGGCGATGTCTTTAATGATCGAGGGCTGAATGCCTTCGGTCGGCTCATCGAGCAGCAGGACCTTTGGGTTGGTCACCAGCGCGCGGGCAATTGCGAGCTGTTGCTGCTGGCCGCCCGACAGGTTGCCGCCCTTGCGCCGCTTCATCTCGAAAAGCACCGGAAAGAGCGAATAAATTTCGTCAGGAATCGATCGGACCCTGGCGTTTTCAAGGCCAGTCTGGATGTTTTCTTCGACGGTCAGGGTCGGGAAAATCATGCGGCCCTGCGGCACATAGGCCAGACCCTTGGCGACCCGACGAAAGCTCTCGTCTTTGGTGATGTCGTTGTCGTCGATGGTGATGCGCCCCGACTTCGAGGGCAGCACACCCATCAGGGTCTTGAAGAGCGTTGTCTTGCCCATGCCGTTGCGCCCCATGATCGCAATGGTTTCATTCGGCATCGCGTCGAATGAAATGCCGTGCAGTGCTTCGCTCTGGCCGTAGGCGGTGTGGATGTCGGTGACGCGCAGCATGGTGTGGTCCTCGGAGTTGCTCGGTGTCGGGCGCTTTGTAGTCAGCCTGGTGGCTGGCTCAATGGCCCAGATAGACGTCGATCACGCGCGGGTCGGCCTGTACGGTTTCCATCGGGCCTTCGGCCAGAATCTTTCCCTGGTGCATGACCGTGACTTTGTCGGCGATGCGCTTGACGAAGTCCATGTCGTGCTCGATGACGATCATCGAGCGGTTGACGCAGATGCGTTTCAAAAGCTCTGCGGTCTGCTCGCGCTCGCGCACGCTCATGCCGGCGATTGGTTCATCGAGCATCAGCAGCTCGGGCTCCTGCATCAGCAGCATGCCGATTTCGAGCCACTGCTTCTGACCGTGCGAGAGCAACCCCGCTTCGGTCTTCAGATGCTCTTTAAGATTGATCTCCTCGGCGACCGCCTCGACGCGCGCCTTGACATCGGGCGTGCACTTGAAGGTCAGCGAACCGAAGACGCTGCGCCCGCGCGGAAACGACACCTCAAGGTTGGACCACACTGAGAGGTTCTCGTAGATCGATGGCGTCTGGAATTTGCGCCCGATGCCTTTGCGCACGATTTCGTACTCGGGAAGGCGGGTGACCTCATTGCCCATGAAGCGGATGCGCCCGGCGCTCGATCGGGTCTTGCCGCAGATCAGGTCGAGCAGCGTGGTCTTGCCGGCGCCGTTGGGGCCGATGATCACGCGCAACTCGCCCTTGTCGACATAGAGATTGAGCGAATCGATCGCCTTGAAGCCATCGAAGGACACCGTGAGGTCTTCGATGTCGAGCACCATTTCCTGCCTGGCCATGATTTCGCTCCTTGAGAACCTGAGCAGCACGCTCAGTGATAGCGGCTAAGTGAACGCCGCTGGGTGAACTTGCACAGCCCGGGCCGCGCCCGGGCTGTCGCGTGAAATAGCCGCCTCGTCAGACGACCGGAGATGTCGACACATCGCCCGGCACCTTGGCACTCGCCTTGTGGGGCGTCCGCCAGAACGACAGGCGAGGGGCGACATACCGCTGCCACACCCCTGCCAGACCGTCCGGGAAAGCGAGCACCACAGCGATGAAGAGCCCTGCCATCAGGAACAGCCACGCATCAGGAAAGGTTTCGGAAAAATAAGTTTTTCCAAAGTTGATCAGCAGGGTGCCGTAGACCGCACCCACCAGGCTCATTCGCCCGCCGACTGCCGCAAAGATCACCATCTCGATCGAGGGCACGATGCCCACAAAGCTTGGCGACATGAAGCCGACCTGCAGCGAAAAGAGTGCCCCGCCGATGCCCGCAAGCCCTGCCGACAGGCAAAAGGTAAAGATGCGAAAGTTCGCCACGTCGTAGCCCGAAAAGCGCACCCGGTCTTCCTTGTCGCGCATGGCCAGCAGCAGCGTGCCGGCCTTGCTCTTCTGGATCCAGGTGCACAGCAAGATGCTGCCGATCAGCAGCGCCACGCAGACGTAGTAGAGGATGTACTTGGCCGAATCGGTGCGGGTATCCCAGCCGAGCATGGTCTTGAGGTCGGTCATGCCGTTGACCCCGCCGGTGTAGCCCTGCTGGCCGATGATCAGCACCGTGAGAATCAGTGCCACCGCCTGGGTGATGATCGCGAAATAGACGCCGCCCACGCGCCGCTTGAACATCGCATAGCTGATGATGAAGGCCAGCAGCATCGGCACCGCCACCACCGCGATCAACGAGAACGACAGCGACTTGAAGGGCACCCAGAACGCAGGCAGTTCGGTCAGCTGGTTCCAGTCCATGAAGTCGGGAATGCCCGGTGTCGACTGGATCTTGGTGGTGATGGGGTCGGAGGCCTCGAGCTTGAGGAACATCGCCATCGCATAACCGCCCAGGCCGAAGAACACACCCTGGCCAAGGCTCAACACGCCGCCATAGCCCCAGAGCATGACCAGACCGATGGCCACGAAGGCATAGGTGAGGTATTTGCCGACCAGATTCAGCCGGAAGATGTCGAAGGCCAGCGGCATGACGACCGCCAGCAGGACGGTCAGCACCAGCACCGACCCGAGCTGGTAGCGCTTCATCATGTCAGTCAGGGCGTTCATTGTGTTGCTCCGTGAATTAAGGCGTTGGCTTGTCAATCAGGCAGATGGCGTCGGCGCGGACTGGAATCAGCGGCGAACCTTGCTGGCGAAGAGTCCTTGCGGGCGCATCATCAGGATCAGCACGATCAGCGAGAGCGTGAGCATCTTGGCCATCGAGCCAGCCATGAAGAACTCCGAGATCGACTGCGTCTGGGCAATACCGAAGGCCGAGACCACGGTGCCGAGCAGGCTGGCGGCGCCGCCGAAGGTCACCACCAGGAAAGCGTCGACGATGTAGAGCGATCCGGACGTGGGCCCGGTCGAGCCGATGGTGGTGAAGGCTGCACCGGCAATGCCGGCAATCCCGCAGCCGATGGCGAAGGTGAGGCGGTCAGTCTTTTTGGTGTCGATACCGGTGGCATTGGCCATCACGCGATTGCTCACCGTGGCTCGTACCCGCAGACCCCAGCGGCTTTTGCTGAGCGCCAGCAGCACCGCACCGGTGACCACCGCAGTCAGGCCGAGCACGAACATGCCATTGATGGGAATGTCCAGGCCGGGCGAAGGTGCCCAGGAGCCGAGCAGCCAGTCGGGCAGCGTCGGGCTGACTTCTTTCGGACCGATGAAGGTGCGAAAGGCCTGCTGGATGGCCAGACTCACGCCCCAGGTGGCCAGCAAAGTGTCGAGCGGGCGTTTGTAGAGGTGCCGGATGAGCGCCCATTCGACGAACCATCCGGCGGCAAAGGCAATCGCGAATCCGAGCAGGATCGCGAAGGGAAAGTAGTAGGGCATGAAGGCCGGCGCAAGCTTGCCGACCAGAACCGAACTCAGATAGATGGTGTAGGCGCCGATCGTCATGAACTCGCCGTGCGCCATATTGATGACGCCCATCTGACCGAAGATGATCGCCAGACCAAGGCCCATCAGCAGCAGCACCGCAAAGAGGCTCAGCCCCGCGAAGCCCTGCATCAGGCCGATGTTCATCATTTCCGAAACTGTCATGGCGTAGCTCCGTTCACACAGCGAGAAAAGTCAGCGCCCCCCAGGGCGCTGACCGACCGGTCAGGACCGGGTGAAAATCACTGATAGCCCTTGGGGAAAGGATCGGGTTTGATCAGCTGGGGCGACTCGGCGACCACCTTGAAGGTCGCATCCGGCATGCCGATGGCGATGCGCGACTTGCTCCAGAGGTGATGGTTCGCGTCAAGCTTCACATAGCCCTCGGGGGCGTTCTTGAGCTCGATGCCGGGCGATGCGGCGACCACCTTGTCGACGTCGAAGCTCTTGGCGCGCTCAACTGCCGCTTTCCAGAGCCAGGGGCCGAGATAGCCGGCCTGGGTCACGTCGCCGATCACCGCATCCTTGCCGTACTTGGCCTTGAAGGCCGCCACGAACTTCTTGTTGTTCTCGTTGTCGAGCGACTGGAAGTACTTCATCGACGAGTAGAAGCCCTGGAAGTTCTCGCCGCCCACGCCGGTCATCTCGTCTTCGGTCACAGACAGCGTGACCAGCAGCTGCTTGTCACCGGTGATGCCGGCGGCCTTCAGTGCCTTGTAGAACGCAACGTTCGAGCCGCCGACCACTGCGGTGAAGATGCAGTCGGGCTTCTGAACCTTGATCTTGTTCATCAGCGAGCCGAAGTTCGTGCTGCCCAACGGGTAGTACTCCTCGCCGACAACCTTGCCCTTCTGGAAATTCTCGATGTGCTTGCGCGCGATCTTCATCGAGGTGCGCGGCCAGATGTAGTCGGAGCCGATCAGGAAAAAGGTCTTGGCTTTCTTTTCTTTCTGAGCCCAGTCGAGCG
>CANKWX010000073.1 GCA_947487165.1 Burkholderiales bacterium | reverse complement strand
TTTGGCGCCTTGTCTGGGGTGCCGGGCAGATTGGGCTGACGCGCGAGGCCGGCGACATCTTCCATCTGCACGATCGCCAGCCGACACGACGACACCGCGAGCCAGCGGTGCAAGCGGTCGACCAGATCATCGCCTCGGATGCCCTGTCGAGTCAGGCCCGATTGGAGTTGCGCAACATCCCATGCCCGGTGCGATCGCTCGCGCTCGCCGGCATGCAGATCGATCGAGCCGTTGCCAATGCGCTCGTCGATATCGAGGCCGGCGACCCAGCCGTCGATGGTCGGCAGGTCATGCGTGCTGGCACAGACAGCAGCCAGTGGCGGCAGGCGTCTCGAGTCGGTCAGACGGCCTTCGGCATCGCGCTCGAACCAGGCCACCTTGTAAGAAAGCACCGCCGCGCAGGCCAGTCGCTCGCGCAGGCCGTGGCGCACCGTGCCAAGGTCCTCGCCGATGATAAGGCAGCGGTTCTCGACGCTGTGCGTGGCCACCACCTGGAGCAGTTCTTCTAGGGGATAGTCAACATAGGCACCATCGGCCGATCGCCCGCTGCGCGGCACCCAGAACTGGCGCTCGAGCGCCATGACATGGTCGATGCGCAAGCCGCCCGCGCCACGCATGGTTGCCTGAAGCAGCGCCGCGATCGGAGCATGCGCCTTGTCTGCCAGCGCATCGGGTCGCCAGGGCGGCAGGCCCCAGGCCTGGCCCTCCGGGCAGATCGGGTCGGGCGGCGCACCGATCTCGAAGCCGCCATCGATCAGATCCTGCTGCGCCCAGGCGTCGGCCCCCACCGCGTCGGTGCCGACCGCGAGGTCAGCAATCGGGCCGATGGACGCGCCGAGCTGGCGGGCGCGCTCGCCAGCCTCGCGCCACTGGCTGTCGGCCAGCCACTGGACGAATGCATGAAAGGCCAGTCGCGGCGCATGTTTGATTTCAAATGTCCGGACTTCGGCAGAGTCGATTGTCGAGAGGGCGGCCGGCCACTCGCGCCAGTTGGCCACACCGGTGTGTTCAGCGATGGCTTCAAAGAGGAGATGACTGCGCAGCCGATGGTCGTTGGCCTGCCGCCAGCGCGCGAATTCGCTTTGGTCGGCCTTGGGCTCATTGAAGTCGAGCCACAGATGCTCAAAGCCCTGGCGCTTGAGGGCGAGCACTGCCGGGTAATCGATCAGGCGCGGTGACCGGACTGTGGCCAGCGCCGTGCGCGTGTTGCGATCGAGCAGCCAGGCATCAAAGCGCGGTGTGGCGCATCGCTCGGCTGCTTTGGGCAGCGAGACGAACAGCGGATTCAGGGCGAGACGGCTGGAGGGCGAGTAGGGGGAGCCGCGATCGGGCCAGCCCATCGAGGGCGCATGCAGTGGCGACACCAGAATCCCCGAGGCGCCGATGCCTGCAGCCATTTCGCCCAGGCGCGCCAGATCGTCGAAGTCGCCAATGCCCCAACTCTGCTTCGATTGCAGACCGTAGAGCTGCACCGACAGCGCCCAGGCGCCGGCTTCGCGGGTCATTACCGGCGGCAGCCAGCAGCGCGGCGCGGTGCGATAAAGCACCGCCTGCGAGACGGGAGCGACGGGAATGATCGTGGAGGTGGTGGAGGCTGCCGCCCGATCGAGACGGATGCTGCTGTGACCCAGCGTCAGCGGTCCGGGCAGCACGAAGCGATGGCGCACCAGCCTGCGGCCATCGACGATGCGGGCTTCGATCGCGTCGCTGTGTTTAATCGGCAAGCGGATCGACTCGGCACCGCTTGCAGGCGAGTCGTCGATCACAAGATCGAGCTCGCCGGCTTGCGCGTCGCCTATTTCATCGAGCACGAATTCGAGTGCCTGCTCCGGCTCATCGGCGGCAATGAATGACACCGTGGGCAGGCCGATTCGCCAGCGTCGCAATTCGGCTGACGCGATCGAGCCGGATGCGCACAGCACCACTGCCGGGCCGTCGATCGTGATGACGCCTGATTGCGGCACGTGCAGTTCGGCAGCGTCGTGCTCAAGGGCACGGTCGGTATTGCGCGTCGTGTCACTTCCCGAATCGCGCGACGAATCGCGCGCCGTGTCGAGCAGGCAGACCCAGCCGCTCCCATCGACCAGTTCGGGCAACTGAAAACGCGTTGGCCCAAAGCCCGGCGACATCGCGATCCAGACCCGGTCGTGCTGCGCGCCGGGCTCCGGCTTGCCGGCATCGAGCAGCATGGCCAGTGCGGGCTGATCGGGGTGATTCCAGTCGTTGTGCGCCATCGGCAGGCCGTCTGGCCGCAGCCAGAGCAGGTCGGGCACGGCTTGCGCGTCATCGTTTGGGCGCCCATCGAAAAAGCGTTCGGCGCGCAGACAGGGCAGTGCCGAGCGCAATCGGGTGAGGGTGGCGATCAGCGGGCGCAGGTCGGCATCTGCGAGCAGCGAAACGGTCTGATCGAATGAGTCATCGGTTGACGGCTTCGCCCCACTCTCTTCAAGCGCACGTGATGACTGGCCGCTGTCTGATTGATCCGGCCAGTGCAGCCATGTCAGGGGGCTGTCGTGGCAATAGGCATTGTTGTTGCCCAACTGGGTCGCCCCGAACTCGTCGCCGGCCCGCAGCATCGGCACGCCGCGCGACAGCATCAGCGCGGCGACCATGGCCCGCGCGCGTCGCGATCGATGCACGAGCACCGAGGCATCGGTCGTTGGCCCCTGCACACCGCAGTCGTCGCTGTGATCGTTGTGCGTCCCGTCGCGATTGTGTTCGCCGTTGGCAAGGTTCTGCCGATGCCGGTACGACACCAGATCGGCAAGCGTCATGCCGTCATGTGCGGTGATGAAATTGATACTCGCCGACGGATTGCGACCGCTGTGTCCAAAAAGATCGCTCGAGCCGGCAAGCCTCGTGGCCAGCGCGCCTGTCCGGTCCGGGTCGCCTCGCCAGAAACGACGCTGATCGTCGCGAAAGCGATCATTCCATTCGGACCAGCCCGGCGCGAAGCCGCCGACGAAATGCCCTTCACAGTCCCAGGCCTCGGCGATCAGCTTGCGTCGTGACAGCACCGGGTCGCGGTGCACCTCGGCAAGCCAGGGCAGGTCGCGATCGAGATGCCCGTCGGCGTTGCGGGCAATTGCGCTGGCCAGATCGAAGCGAAACCCATCGACACCGACCTCATCGGCCCAGAAGCGCAGCGCATCGGTGATCAGCCGGCCAACCTCGGGGCGATGCGCGGCAAGCGTGTTGCCGCAGCCGCTCAAGTTGCGATAGCCCCCGGGCCGATGTGAATCCGCGAGGTAATAGGAGGCATTGTCGAGTCCGCGCAAAGACAGCGTCGGGCCGCGCTCATCGCCTTCGCCGGTATGGTTGAAGACCACATCCAGAATGACTTCGATGCCGGCGCCATGCAGCCGCTCGATGGCATCGACCATGGCTGACAGGCCACCTTGCCCGGCAAGTGAAGGCTGCATCGCAAAAAATGCGATCGGGTTGTAGCCCCAGTAATTGGTGAGGCCGCGCTGCGTCAGGTGCAGCTCGTCGAGCCAGGCGGCCACCGGCAGCAGCTCGACCGCAGTGATGCCCAGGCGCTTCAGATGCGCAATCGAGGCCGGCTGGGCCAGGCCGGCAATCGTGCCGCGATGTTCGCGGGCAATGCCCGGATGCTGCTCGCTGTAGCCGCGCACATGCATCTCATAGAGCACAGTCTCGCCCCAGGGGCGAGCGGGCGAGGGCAGGCGGTTGGCTCGGCCGATTGGGCCTGCCACCCGGCACTTCGGCACGAAGGGCGCGCTGTCGCGATGATCGAAGGAGTGGCAGCGCTCGGGATGATCGGCCTTAAACCCAAGCACCGCGTCATGCCACTGGAAGCGGCCGACCAGCTCGCGGGCATAAGGGTCGAGCAGCAGCTTGTTGGGGTTGAAGCGATGTCCGTCATCGGGCGCATAAGGACCATGGGCCCGCAGGCCATAGACCATCCCCGCCTGCGCTGTCGGCACGAACCCGTGAAAAACATCGCCGGTGCGGGATGGCAAGTCGAGGCGCGCGACTTCGTGCGCGCCGGCGGCATCGAACAGACACAGCTCGATGCGCTCGGCATGATGCGACCAGACCGCGACATTGACGCCATCGCCCTCGACATGAGCGCCGAGTTTTTCGGGGCTGCCGGCTTCCATCGATGTCATCGGGTGGCTTTCAGTACCAGGGCAGCCAGTGGTGGCAGACGCAGGCTGACCGAGGCCGGCCAGTGACGCCAGGCAATGTCGTCGGCATGCACCGCGCCGAAGTTGCCGATGCCGCTGCCGCCATGCTCAAGGGCATCCGAGTTGAGGATTTCCGCCCAGCGACCTGCCTGCGGCAGTCCGATGCGATAGCCCTCACGCACCACCGGCGTGAAATTGCAGATCACCACGACATCGTCGTCTTCGGTGTCGCCTCGGCGCACCCAGGCCAGGATGCTGTGGGGTGCATCGTCGCAATCGATCCATTCGAAGCCCCGCGCTTCGCAATCGAAGCGGTGCAGCGCGGGCAGGGTGGTGTAGAGACGGTTGAGATCACGCAGCACCGATTGCAGGCCGTGGTGCCGGGCGCCATTCACAGCATCGCCCAGCACAAACCAGTCGAGCTCGCGGTCATGGTCCCATTCGCGCCATTGCCCGAATTCGCCACCCATGAAAAGGAGTTTTTTCCCGGGCTGCAGCCACATATAGGCCAGGTAGAGCCGCAGGTTGGCAAAGCGCTGCCAGTCGTCGCCGGGCATCTTGTCGAGCAGTGAGCGCTTGCCATGCACGACTTCGTCATGCGACAGCGGCATCACGAAGTTTTCGGTAAAGGCATAGAGCAGCCCGAAGGTCAGGCGCTGATGGTGCCAGGGGCGATGCACTGGGTCCTGCGCCATGTAGGCCAGGGTGTCGTTCATCCAGCCCATATTCCACTTGTAGCCAAAGCCCAGGCCGCCCACCCAGGTCGGCTGCGAGACCCCGGGCCAGGAGGTCGACTCCTCGGCGAGGGTGATCGCACCCGTCGATTCTTCGTAGACTTTTTCGTTCAGCCGCCGCAGGAAGGCCACCGCTTCGAGGTTCTGATTGCCGCCATGAATATTGGGTCGCCACTGCCCGGGCTCGCGGTCGTAATCGAGATAGAGCATCGAGGCCACCGCATCGACTCGCAGGCCGTCGATATGAAACTCGTGCAGCCAGAACAGCGCGTTGGCAATCAGGAAGTTGGTGACCTCGCGCCGACCAAAGTCATAGACCAGCGTGCCCCAGCCGGCATGCCTGCCAATGCGGGCATCGGCATATTCATAAAGCGGCGTGCCGTCGAAGTTGGCCAGGCCGTGGTCGTCGCCCGGAAAGTGCGCCGGCACCCAATCGAGAATCACCCCCAGGCCCTCGGCATGGGCCCGATCGATGAAGGCCCGAAAGTCGTCCGGGTCGCCCCAGCGGCTGCTTGGTGCATACAGTGCGGTCGGCTGATAGCCCCATGAGCCGCCGAAGGGATGCTCCGAGACCGGCAGCAACTCGAGATGGGTAAAGCCCATCGACCGGGCATAGGGCAGCAGGGTGTCGGCCAACTCGCGATAGCTGAGCGGGCTGCCATCGGCGTGGTGGCGCCACGAGCCAAGATGCACCTCGTAGATCGACATCGGCGCATCGCGTGACTGACGTTGCGGGCGCTTCGCGAGCCAGTCGGCATCGGTCCAGGAAAAGCTCGCGTCGTGGCGCACCCGAGAAGCGGTAGCCGGGGGTGCTTCGGTCCAGCGGGCATAAGGGTCGCTCTTGAACTGGCGCCCGCCACTGCCTGTCAGGATGTCGAACTTGTAATGCGCGCCATGGCTCACCGCTGGCACGAAAAGCTCCCAGATGCCCACCTCGGCGCGACGGCGCATCGGATGCACCCGTCGGTCCCAGCGGTTGAAGTCGCCGATCAGGCTGACGGCGCGCGCATTCGGCGCCCAGACCGCAAAGGCGGTACCGCTCACGCCGTCGATGATGCGCGGATGCGCACCGAGCACCTGCCAGGCCCGCCAGTGATTGCCCTGTGCGAGCAGATGCAGATCGAGCTCGCCCAGCAGCAGGCCGAAGCGATAAGGGTCATCGATCAGGTCGATCAGGCCTGAGTCGGCCGGGCCACGTTCGATGGCAAGCCGATAGGCAAAGGCGCCCTCGGGTGCCGCCACCGGGCCGGCGAAGAGGTCGTGGTGCACGCGTGCCAGGCGCCCGCGCGATTGGCCGTTCAGGTCGATAACCTCGACACCGCGCGCATCTGGCACCAGGCAGGCAATCTGGAAGGCGCCTGGCCTGGGTTCGTGCAGGCCCAGGACCGCGAATGGGTCGGCGTGCGCTCCCGCCGCGAGGGCGTCGAGCGTGCCTGGATCGGTCAGGCTCGCAGCCCGTACAGCATCAGCCATCTTGCAGTATCAGCGTGAAGGGTCAGCGCAGGTAAGCCTCGGCCGCATAGCGGCGCATCATGCGTTGGGTGTTGAAGTAACAGGCCACTTTCGAGATTGCCTGGCCCATCATCCAGATCCAGCGCTCACGATCCCGATGGTACAGGGGCAGCACGACATTCTCGAGCTTGTTGTACAGGTCGTTTCCGATCGACGCGCTGAGCGCTTCATCGGTCACTGACGCGCCGTCATGGCCGACCGCCCAGCCGGTGACGCCTTCGACGCAGGCCTCCAGCCACCAGCCGTCCAGCACGCTCAGGTTGAGCACGCCGTTGAGTGCCGCCTTCATCCCGCTGGTGCCGGAGGCTTCCATCGGCGGCGTTGGCGTGTTGAGCCAGATATCGACACCGCAAACCAGATGGCGTGCCAGATCGGTTTCGTAGTTGGGAATGAACACCACCGTCACTTCCGGCGCCAGCTCGCGAATATGCTGATGGATTTTCTGGATCAGCACCTTGCCGGGCGCATCGCTCGGATGGGCCTTGCCGGCGATCACCACCTGGAACGGCAGGCCGGCATGAATCCGCTTGAGTCGCGCGAGGTCACTGAACAGCAGATCGGGCCGCTTGTAGGTGGTCATGCGCCTGGCGAAACCGATCAGGGGCGTGTCGGCATCAAGGACGACATCGGTGCGGCGCGCGACCTGCGCAATCAGGTCGCGCTTTGCCTGCTGGTGAATCGCCCAGAGTTTTTCGCCGGCAAGCTGGTCGGCCCGCACCATGATGTCCGGCTCGCAGGCCCAGCCTGGCATCGATGCATCAAACAGATCGGCCAGTGCCGGATAGGCCCAGCTCGGCAGGTGCACGCCGTTGGTGATCGCCCGAATGTCATAGCCCGGGAACATGCGGTGGGTGGTCAAGGCATGACGCACGGCCACACCATTGACGAAGCCCGACAGATTGAGGGCCAGTCGGGTCATGTTGAGCACATCGTCGCCGGCCAGCAGCTTGACCTGGTCGATGTCGATGTAGTCGCGCAGCACATGGCCGAACATGCCGTAGTCGAATAGGTCATGCCCGGCCTCGACGGGTGTGTGGGTCGTGAAGATGCAGGCCTCATGGACCGGCGTGATCCTGAACTTCAGGCTGCCGGCGCCGCTCTGATCGGCCATCTGATTGACCATCTGCCTGGGATTGCGCGGATATCGGCGCAAAAGGTCGAGGGCCAGCAGTCCGGCATGCCCCTCGTTCAGATGATATTTGCGGATGCGAAAGCCCAGTGCCTGCAGGATCCGCAGTCCGCCGATGCCAAGGATCGCTTCCTGTTTCAGCCGGTATTCCGACCCGGCACCATAGAGCCGGTCGGTGATCCGCCGGTCTTCCGGGTTGTTCTCATGCAGATCGGTATCGAGCAGCAGCACCGGAATCCGCGAGCCGATCGGGCTCGAGATCACATGCAGCCAGGGTCTGACCCAGACCTCATGGCCTTCGAGGAGCAGGGCGACCTTCGCGCGCAGCGGTACCGCGAAATCGACCGGATTCCAGGGGTCTTCATGCTCGATCTGCCGGCCTTCGGCATCGATCTCCTGGCGCAGATAGCCGCGACGACTCAGCAGCGTGACGAAGACCATCGGCAGGCCGAGGTCGGCGCATGACCTGACCGTGTCGCCGGCCAGCACGCCCAGGCCGCCACTGTAGGTGTGCATCTCCGAACGCAGTGCGATCTCCATCGAGAAATAGCCGATTCGCGTGTGGGCGAGATACGGCCCGATCGTCTGGGCTGACGGCGGATCGGCAATGACATCGTGGTAAAGCACATGCATGGCCGCGGCCCGGTGGGTTGAGGCGTGTGGCGCCCAGGTCGTGACTGGCACCGGCCTGAGTTAGGATTACACCGCTTCAATCCCACCCTATCAAAGGATGCCCTGATGGATGATCACCAGACTGCAGGACGGCGTGAAGTCGCCACCGATGCCGAGTTCGACTCTCTCGTCGGCACGGCGCCTCTCGGACGTCGCGGCTTCGTTGCGGGTTCGCTGTGCGCCGGTTTTGCGGCCTCGGTCGTGCCCACTGGCGGGCTGCTCGCCCAGACCATCACTACGCCGGCCGATGGCCTGCGCACCGGTGAGGTCATGATGCGCACCCGCGACGGCAAGTCGATTCCGGCTTATTTCGCCGCGCCCGCCAATCGCAATGGCGCGCCGATTATCCTGGTTGTGCAGGAGATTTTTGGCGTTCACGAGCACATCCGGGATGTCTGCCGCCGCCTCGCCCGCGAAGGCTGGCATGCGATGGCACCCGAGCTCTTTTTCCGTCAGGGCGATCCGTCGCAATACCCCTCGATGGCGCAGATCAGCCAGAGCCTGGTGCCGAGCGTGCCCGATGCACAGGTGATGGCCGACCTCGATGCCGCCGCTGACTATGCCCATACCAATGGTGGCGATCGCAGCCGTCTCGGCATCACCGGCTTTTGCTGGGGTGGCCGAATCACCTGGCTTTACGCCGCCCACAATCCTGAGGTCAAGGCCGGCGTGGCCTGGTATGGCCGATTGACCGGTACGCCCTCGGCGAATCTCCCGATCAACCCCTATGACATCGCCGGCAAGCTCAACGCACCGGTGCTGGGCCTTTATGGCGGGCAGGATGCCGGCATTCCGGTGGCCAATGTCGACGAGATGAAGCGGCTGCTGGCCCAGGGCAACGAGAACTCGAAGAAATCCGAGATCGTGGTCTATCCGGATGCACCGCATGCCTTCAATGCTGATTACCGTCCGAGCTATCGCAAGGATGCGGCCGACGACGCAATGAAGCGCGCGATCGCCTGGTTCCGCCGATTCGGCGTGGTCTGATCCGAACTGCGAGGCGGTAGCCGATTGCGGCGACCGCCTCGTGGCGCTCTACTGGTCGAGCGACGAGTAGACCGCGGTGCGCAGCACCGTGCGGTAGTGGCCGCTTTGCGAAGGGGCCTGCATCATCCAGACGGCGATCAGCCGTTCTTTCGGGTCGACCCAGAAATACGTGCCGGCGTAGCCACCCCAGTAGTAATCGCCCGCGCTGCCGTATTGCGCTGATTCGCCGGTGGTCTTTCTCACCGCGACGCCCAATCCGAAGCCATAGCCCGGGCCTGGCAGATAGGCCGGGCCGCGAATGTTGCCGGTATGGTCGCTGGTCATGTACTCGATGGTTTTTCGCGAGACGATGCGCACGCCATCGAGTTCGCCGCCATTGAGCAGCATCTGCGCAAAGCGCAGGTAGTCGTCGGCGGTCGACACCAGTCCGCCGCCGCCCGACAGCAGTGCCGGCGCACGCGTCACGTCGAGGAGTGCGACCGGCTGCTTCGAATCGGGATCGACCGGGAAGGGCTGCGCAATTCGGCCCTGCTTGGCAGGCGGCACCGAAAAGCCGGTGTCGTTCATCTTCAGCGGGCGCAGGATGCGGTCGGCAAGAAAGGCATCGAGGGTTTGACCCGAGACGCGCTCGATCAGCGCGCCCAGCACATCGGTCGACACGCTGTAATCCCAGGTGCTGCCCGGCACTGACGACAAGGGCAGTGTGCCCAGCCGCTTGATCATCTCGGCATTGTCGTAGGTGACCCCCGGCGAGCCCGGCGTGAGGCCGACCTTCAGGTATTCACTCTTGACCGCCGATTTGCCGAACACGCCATAAGTCAGACCCGAGGTGTGGCGCATCAGATCCTGGACGGTCATTTCGCGGGTGGCATTGACCAGCTCGAGCACCGGCTTGCCGTCGGGCCCGGTCTTTTCGATACCGACCTTCAGGTTTGCCATGGCCGGCAGGTAACGCGAAACAGGGTCGGCAAGCTTGATGCGACCGTCTTCGACCAGGCTCATGATCCCGATCGAGACGATCGGTTTGGTCATCGAATAGATCCGGAAAATCGCGTCGCGCGCCATCGGCTTGCCGGTCTGGGGGTTCTCGACACCGACGGCCGAGGCCTTGACGATCTGGCCATCGCGCGAGACCAGCATCACCGCGCCCGGAATGCGTCCGGCCCGGGTATCGGCCTCGATCGTGCTCATGAAGCGGTCGAGTTTGGCGCTTGAGACGCCGTTGCCTGCAGCGCTGCCCGAGATTGACGCGTCGGTTTTCATCGGTGCGCAGGCGCTCAGGAGCAAGGCCGAACCGAGCACGCCACCGAGGACGCCACTGAGGATGCCAATGCGGGCGACGGCCCTGACAGAACGTCCGATAAAACTCGCGCGTTCCGGGTGCGGCAGGGTTCGCGCACCGGACGCAAAGCGGTCGTGACTCATGGTGTCTCCTGATCAGATTGTTGTCTTGCGGGTCAGCCTGAGCTTGCCTGCGCCAGCCCGAGTTTAACCGTGCAGCTAAACTATTCGGCAAGCCGCTCGCCTTGCGAGCATCCGGCACGATGACAGTCACATGCCACCTCACATCGTGCTCATTGCGGAGCGCACCCTCCATGAATTCGACTTCTGATCTGACCGTCTTCGGTCGACGCGATGCACTGCGTCTGATTGGCGCAGCGTCAGCCGGCCTGCCGGCGATGGCCTTCGCCCAGCAGCCCGATTGGCCGAGCCGGACGGTGAAACTGATCGTGCCCTTCCCGCCTGGCAGCACGCCCGACGTGCTGGCCCGACTGGTCGCCGATCGTCTGGCCACTGCGCTGCGCCAGCCGGTCATCGTCGACAACAAGGCCGGTGCGGGTGGCAACATCGGTACCGATGCGGTGGCCAAGGCGCCACCCGACGGCTATACCGTGGGTGTCTCGATCACCGGGCCGCTGGTCAACAACACCGTGCTCTACAAGAGTCTGCCCTACGATCCGTTTCGCGATCTGGCACCGGTCACGCTGGCGGCGGTCCAGCCCAATGTGCTGGCGGTCTCGACAGATCTCGGCGTCAGTTCGGTGCGCGAGCTGATCGAGCTGCTGAGGCGCAACCCGGGCAAGTACAACTATGCCTCGGTGGGCGCCGGCACCGTCTCGCATCTGTCGATGGAACTCATCAAGGCACGCACCGGGACCTTCATCGTTCATGTTCCCTACAACGCCTCGCCGGCGGCGGTGATGTCGATTATGCAGGGCGACACGCAGATGGCCTCGCTCGCCCCGCTGGCGGTGATTCCTCAGGTCAAGGCCGGCAAGCTCAGGGCCCTCGCGGTGACGACCGGCGAGCGCTCGGTCTTCATGCCCGATGTGCCCACCTTTCGCGAAACCGGCATTCCCGATATCGAAGCGACCGCCTGGATCGGCATCGTCGTGCCGGCGCGCACCCCGCAGGCGATCATCGACCGGCTCAACCGCGAGATTGTCGCGATCCTGAAGGATCCGCAAACCGTCGAGAAGCTGCGCGCGGTCTATATGGAGCCGGTCGGCAATTCGCCGCAGGCCTTTGCCGCGTTCATGCAGGAAGAACTCAAGCGCTGGAAGCCTGTCATTGCGCGCAGCGGTGCCACGATCGACTGAGTGCCGCTCGTTATACTGACCGATTCTCACCTTTGCGGTGGTTCCCCTGATTCTTGCCTCGATCATTGCCGCAACCCTGCTCTCAGGGGTTGTCTCGGTCTGCGCTGCGGCCTGGTTGTCCTTCGGGGCGATGTCGTCGCTTGTGCCCCGCATGGTCAGCCTGTCGGCAGGTGTGCTGCTGGGGGCTGCGGTGCTTCATCTGCTGCCCGAAGCCATCGAATCGGGTGCCGACCTTCACTCACTGTGCTGGGCGCTGCTGATCGGACTGATCGGCTTTTTCCTGCTTGAGAAGTCATCGGTCTTTCGGCACAGCCATCATCACGAATCCGACGGCCATGGCCATGACCACGGCCACGATCGCCGGGAAGCCGGCCCAGGCGGCACGCTCATTCTGGTTGGTGATGCGATTCACAATCTGGCCGACGGTGTCCTGATTGCTGCCGCGTTTCTGGCCGATGAGCGCCTCGGATGGCTGACGGCTGCGTCGATTGCCGCCCATGAGATTCCCCAGGAGGTGGGCGACTTCATCGTGCTGATCAATGCCGGCTATTCACGCAAGCGCGCGCTGCTTTTCAACGTGCTCTCGGGGCTGTCGGCGGTGCTGGGCGGTGTCGCCGGCTACTACTGGCTCGACTCGGCGCGGAGCGCCTTGCCCTTCGTGCTGGTGCTGGCCGCCAGCAGCTTCATCTATATCGCGCTTGCCGATCTGGTTCCGGATATGCACCGCGAGCGTCAGCGCGGCGCGTCTGCCCTGCAGATCGTGATGCTGTTCGCCGGTGTGGCTCTGATTGCGGTCCTGACGTCGCCGTTTCATCCACACTGAGTTGCCACACTGAATCGGACCTACTGAGTCGGCACTGAGTGCCGGGGGCGCAGGCATTGCGCCTGCGCTTATCAGCGTCAGGCCTGAGGGCCCGTGGCAACCGGCCGTTCGGGGTCGGCTACCCACTCGCTCCAGGATCCGCCATAGAGGGCTGCGCCGGTCAGTCCGGCATGCGTCATCGCCAGGATGTTGTGGCAGGCGCTCACCCCCGAGCCGCAGCTGTTGATGACGTCGCTGGCATGACGGCCGTCAAGCATGGCTTCGAACTCGGCGCGCAGAAAGGGCGCCGGCTTGAAGCGGCCGTCCTCGCGCAGGTTCAAATTCCAGGGTCGATTGAGCGAACCCGGAATATGCCCGGCGACCGGGTCGATGGTCTCGTTTTCCCCGCGAAACCGATCGGCTGCGCGGGCATCGATCAGCACGCGTGAAGCGTTGGCGCTGGCTGCCGAAACGGTATCGGCATCGACCAGAATCGACAAGGGAGGGCGTGCCGACAGGCGACCTGCCGGGCGCACCGCACCCGGCTCGGCCGTCACCGGAAAGCCCGCGCGCTCCCAGGCCTTCAGACCGCCATCGAGCACCGCCACGTGTTCGTGGCCGATCCAGCGGGCCATCCACCACAGCCGTCCGGATGCCATCCCACCCACGTCATAGACGATGAGTTGGGTATCGTCATTGAGTCCGATTGATTCGAGCAGTGCGCGCACGGCATCGCTCGAGGGCATCGGATGACGGCCGTTTCGCCCGGACTTGGGCGCCGACAGCTGGCGATCCATGTCGATGAAAACCGCGCTCGGGATATGCGCTTGCGCAAACGCCGCAGCGCCAGCCTGCGGATTGGCCAGGTCGTAGCGGCAATCGACCACGATGCAGCGGTCGATGATATGCGCCAGTTCGTCGGCACCGATCAGTGTGGTCCAGCTCATCGTCTGTCGCCTCTCTTAAGTGCGGTCATTCCGGTCCGAGCTTGGCCCGCAGAAACTCGTGAAAGTGCTGCATGCCGTCTTCCATCGGGCTCTGATAGGGGCCGACCTCGTTGTCGCCGCGATCGAGCAGCACCTTGCGTCCGGCATCCATACGCAGGGCGATCTCGTCATCCTCGGCGCAGGTTTCCATGTAGGCGGCGCGTTCGGCCTCGACGAATTCGCGCTCGAACAGCACGATTTCTTCGGGGTAATAGAACTCGACGATATTGGTCGTATGCCGTGGGCCGCGTGGCACCAGATGCGAGACGACCAACACATGCGGATACCACTCGACCATCACGTTCGGATAGTAGGTGAGCCAGATCGCGCCGTGCTCGGGAGGCTGACCGTTGCGATACTTGAGCACCTGCTCATGCCAGCGCCGGTAGATCGAACTGCCCGGTTTGCCGAGCCCCTGATGGACGCCGACGGTCTGAACCGACCACCAGTCGCCGAACTCCCAGTTGAGGTCGTCGCATTCGACGAACTTGCCCAGGCCAGGGTGAAAGGGTTCGACATGGTAGTCCTCGAGATAGACCTCGATGAAGCTCTTCCAGTTGTAGGCGCATTCATGGACTTCGACGTGATCGAGCATATAGCCCGAAAAGTCGAGCTTGCCCCGCACGCCGGCACGCTCGAGGTCGGCGGCGACATCGCGCTTGCCCGAAAACAGCAGCCCGTTCCAGTTCTGCAGCGGGCTGCGCCCGAGGTTGAGGCAGGGTTGCTGCTCAAAGTGGGGCGCGCCGAGCAGACGGCCTTCGAGGTCGTAGGTCCAGCGATGCAGCGGACACACGATGTTGCTTGCATTGCCTCGGCCGTTGAGCATCACCGACTGCCGGTGTCGGCAGACGTTGGAGAGGAGCTCGATCCCCTGTTCGCCCCGCACGAGAAGCCGGCCCTCCTTTTCGGCCGGGAGTGCGAAGTAATCGCCAGTATTCGGCACGATGAGCTCGTGCCCGATGTAACCGGGACCGTTCCTGAACAGAATCTCGAGTTCACGCTGATGAAGCGCTTCATCGAAATACGCCGAAACCGGTAGCTGGGCTGCAGATCGCTGCAGATGGGCCCGCCGCCCGATGTCCGACATGGTTCGACCTCCTGATAAGCGTTAAAAAAGGGCCGGCAAGGATACCCCCAATTCGGTCTTCGGACACTTTTCGGGCCACAACCGGTTCTGAATTAAAATCGCCAATCACTTCCGATCGCTGCGCATTTGCGCCGGATCGCTTTATTGGCAGCCCGCTCACATGTCCGATCCCGATCTCTCACCGCCCGCCACGCCGGTCTCCTTCGAGTCCGCACTCGCCGAGCTCGAGTCGATCGTGCAGAAAATGGAGTCCGGTGGCTTGCCGCTCGAGCAGTCGCTGCAGGCCTATCGGCGGGGTGCCGAGCTGGTGGGCGTGTGCCGGGAAAGCCTCGCTCGCGTTCAGCAGCAGGTCAAGGTCCTCGAGGGCGATCTGCTCAAGCCCTTCGAGGCCGAGAACCTTCCCGACGCATGACAATGGCGATCACATCGTTTTCAGACTGGTCGGCCGAGGTGCTCGCCGCCACTGAGGCCAGCCTCGAGGCTTTGTTGCCGGGCACTGGCCCGGCGGGTGATTTGCTCGCCCCTTTGCACGAGGCGATGCGATACGCGGTGTTGGGTGGCGGCAAGCGTGTGCGCCCGCTGCTGGTGCATGCCGCCGGCGAGATCACTGGCGCACCCCGCCGGGCGCTCGATCAGGCGGGGTGCGCGGTCGAGCTGATCCATGCGTATTCGCTGGTTCACGACGACATGCCCTGCATGGACAACGACGTGCTTCGGCGCGGCAAGCCCACTGTGCATGTTGCCTATGGCGAAGCGCTGGCGATGCTGGTGGGCGATGCGCTGCAGGCGCTGGCCTTCCGCG